>DOUW01000083.1:0-2910 GCA_003520365.1 Massilia sp. | reverse complement strand
GCGCTGCAGGTTCATGATGTCGACGTCGTAGTGCTTGACGTGCTCTTCCAGCGCCACCGCGAACTTCGGCCCTTCGGTTTCCTTGACCGAGACAAAGTTCTCGATCGCCAGGGTATCCATCACCTGGCCGCCGAAACGGTCGGCAATGACGCCGGTACGGATGCCTTTGCGCGACGAGTAGATCGCCGCGGCCGCGCCGGCAGGACCGCCGCCGACGATCAGCACGTCGAACGGGTCTTTCTGGCTCAGCTCGGCTGCCTTGGCGGCGCCGGCGCCGGTGTCCAGCTTGGCGAGGATTTCCTCGACGCTCATGCGGCCCTGGCCAAAGTGCTCGCCGTTCAGGAACATCATCGGCACCGCCAGGATCTGGCGCGACTCGACTTCATCCTTGAACAGGCCGCCGTCGATGGTCGTGACCTTGATGCGCGGATTGATGATGGACATCGAATTCAGCGCCTGCACCACTTCCGGGCAGTTATGGCAGGACAGCGAGATGAAGGCTTCGAAGACGAAGTCGCCCTTCAGGTTCTTGATCTGGTCGATGACAGGCGCATCGAACTTGATCGGGTGTCCGCCGACTTGCAGCAGGGCCAGCACCAGCGAGGTGAATTCGTGACCCAGCGGGATCGCCGCGAATTCGATGCCGATGTCGGTGCCGACCCGGTTGATGGCGAAGGACGGCTTGCGGGTCGCACTGCCGCCATCGCGATAAGTAATCTTGTCGCTCAGGGAAGTGATTTCCTTGAGCAGTTCTTCCATTTCCCGCGCTTTCGGCGAGTCATCAAGCGACGCAACGATCTCAATCGGCTGCACCACTTTTTCCAAATAGGCTTGTAACTGCTTCTTGAGGGTTGCTTCGAGCATGGTTATTCCTTTTATTCAGTGATGGACACCCGCAGGTGAGCGAGTGTCCGTACTACGAGGTATTGCTAAGGTATTACTTGGGTCTTACTGTGCTACTAGTTGGCTTATCGGGACCTCGAGAAACCGTAGCGAGCGGAAGGAGTGGCGTTCGAGAAGCGCAGCTGTACGGAAGTACAGCGGGCTATCGCCTTGGCGGCGCAGGACGCCAATCCGACGCGCAGTAGGTTTATCGAGGTCCACCGCCACCTTAGATTTTGCCGACGAGATCGAGCGACGGGGTCAGGGTCTCGGCGCCTTCGGTCCACTTGGCAGGGCAGACTTGGCCCGGGTGAGCGGCCACGTACTGGGCAGCCTTGACTTTGCGCATCAGTTCCGAAGCGTCGCGGCCGATGCCGTTGTCGTGCACTTCCATCACTTTGATCTGGCCTTCCGGATTGATCACGAAGGTGCCGCGCAGTGCCAGGCCTTCTTCTTCGATCATGACTTCGAAGTTACGTGCCAGGGTGCCGGTCGGGTCGCCGATCAGCGGGTAGTTGACCTTCTTGATGGCGTCCGAGGTGTCGTGCCATGCCTTGTGGGCGAAGTGGGTGTCGGTCGACACGCCGTAGACCTTGACGCCCATCTTTTCGAATTCCGGCTGGAAGTCAGCCAGGTCTTCCAGTTCGGTCGGGCAGACGAAGGTGAAGTCGGCCGGGTAGAACATCAGGACGGACCAGGTGCCTTTGAACTGCTCTTCGGTCAGATCGATGAACTTGCCGTTGTGGTAAGCGGTTGCCTTGAACGGCTTGATCTCGGTATTGATAAGGGACATGGAATCTCCTGTTGGTGGGTCAAAAGTTGATAAAAGAGAGTGTAGACTCTTGCTGATGCTTTGTAAAATTAATTGATCGGATGCCTTCGATTAAATTTAGCTATCGCGCAGAGGTGACAGGACCTGCATGGACAGGATGTCGGTCTCGCAAGAGACCAGTCAGTGTGAGGGAAATGGGCGGTCTTTGCAACCACCGCCCGAATGGGGCCCTTCCCTAGGCCGTGACCTCGGTGCAGGAAACCACCTCGTTGCAGGGCAGCGACAGCCTGAACGTCGAGCCCTGGCCGGGGGTGCTGCGCACCGTCAGTTCGCCGCCGTGGGCCGTCGCCAGCTGGCGCGAGATGTACAGGCCCAGGCCCAAGCCCTTCGGCTCGCCGTTGCGGGTGCCGCGCTCGAAGGGCTGGAAAATGCGCTCGATGTCCTCGGGCGAGATGCCCTTGCCCTGGTCGGCGACGTCGATGCTGGCGCAGCCGCCCTCGACGTGCACGCTGACCTCCACGTTGCAGCCGCCGCCGTAGCGCAGGGCATTCGTCAGCAGGTTGACGATCACCTGCTCGATGCGGAATTCGTCCCAGTGCCCGGACACCGGCCCGTGCGGCGCCAGCGTGATGGCGCAGCCGCTGGCCGCGGCCTGCAGCGACAGGTCGGCCACCACCCGCTCGAGCATGCCCATCAGCTCGACCTGGGCCGGGCGCACCGACAGCGTGCCGTTCTTCATGCGGCTGACGTCGAGCATGTCGTCGATCAGGCGGATCATGGCCTTGATCTGGCGTTCGTCGCGCTTGATCATCGCCCCCATCTGCTCGGCGTTGAAGGCCTGCAGGTTGCCGCGCTTCAGGTGCAGGGTGCGCATCTGGGTTTCCAGGAACAGCGTGTTCAAGGGCGTGCGCAGCTCGTGGGCGACGAGCGACATGAACTCGTCGCGCATGCGCAGCGAGCGCTGCAGCTCGGCCTGGGTCGCGTTCAGCTCCTGCACCAGCAGTTCCTGCTCGCGCCGGCTGCGCTCGAGCGCCTCGACCTGGCGCTGGGTCTCGCGGCGCTGCTGGTCGAGCGCGACGAAGACGTTGACCTTGCCGCGCACCGCATCCGGGTCGAGCGGCTTGTAGAGGAAGTCGACGGCGCCCGTTTCGTAACCCTTGAAGGCGTAGTTCAGCTCGCGCCCGGCGGCCGAGACGAACACGATCGGGATATGGCGGGTGCGGGAGGTAGCACGCATCAGCTCGGCCAGCTCGAAG
>DOUW01000081.1:382-3917 GCA_003520365.1 Massilia sp. | reverse complement strand
TTCGATTCGATGCTCGCCTTCGTGCAGATCGACGACGCGATCCAGTCCGCCGGGCTGGTCGGGCCGCTCGGCCTGCGCCTGCGCCTGCACGACCTGCATGGGGCGCCGCAGGTGGCGGCCGAGCTGCGCCGCGGCCTGGCCGGCGACTACGTGGTGCGCGACTGGTCGCAGGTGAACACCATCTGGTTCGCCGCCGTGCAGTCGCAAAAGCGCATGATGTTCATCATCCTGACCCTGATCATCGCGGTGGCCGCCTTCAACCTGGTGTCGACCCTGGTCATGACGGTCAAGGACAAGCAGGCCGACATCGCCATCCTGCGCACCCTGGGCGCCTCGCCGCGCTCGGTGATGAAGATCTTCATGGTCCAGGGCAGCCTGGTCGGGGTGCTGGGCAGCCTGCTCGGCGTGCTGCTGGGCGTGACGGTGGCGCTGAACGTCGACGTCATCGTGCCGGCCATCGAGCAGGCCTTCGGCATCCAGTTCCTGTCGAAGGAGATCTACCTGATCAGCGAGATCCCGTCCGACGTGCGCTGGGTCGACGTCGGCGCGATCGGCGGCGTGGCGGTGCTGCTGGCCTTCCTGTCCACCCTCTACCCGAGCTGGGCGGCGGCGCGCGTGAAGCCGGCCGAAGCCCTGCGCTACGAATGAAGATGTGAGTCATCCATGAGCATTGTCCATAAACTGCCGTTCGAGTGGCTGGTCGGCCTGCGCTACACGCGCGCCGGCAAAGGCACCGGCCAGAGCGGCTTCCTGTCCTTTATCTCGCTGATCTCGGTCGCCGGCATCGCGCTGGGTGTGGCGGCCCTGATCATCGTGCTGTCGGTGATGAACGGCTTCCAGAAGCAGGTGACCGACCGCATGCTGTCGGTCCTGGCCCACATCGAGGTGTTCGACACCCGCGGCGACATGCCGCAGTGGCGCGAAGCCGCCCGGCAGGCGCTGAAGAATCCGGCCGTCAAGGCGGCCGCGCCCTTCGTCGAGTCGCAGGGCCTGCTGCAGCAGCGCGACGGCGCGATGCGCCCGGCCACCATCCGCGGCGTGCTGCCCGAGGCCGAGCGCAACATCTCCGAGGTGGGCAGCACCATGCGCCAGGGCAGCTTCGATTCGCTCGCGCCGGGCAGCTTCAACATCGTGCTCGGCTACGCGCTGGCGGCCGGCCTGAACCTGCAGGTGGGCGACAAGGTGACCATGCTGCTGGCCCAGGCCCAGACCACGCCGGCGGGCATGCTGCCGCGCATGCGCAGCTTCACCGTCTCCGGCATCTTCGAATCCGGCCACGCCGAGTTCGACGCCGGCATGGCCTTCGTGAGCCTGCAGGACGCCGAGAAGATGGAGCGCCTGTCGGCGCCGGCCGGCCTGCGCCTGCGCATCGCCGACATGCGCCAGGCGCCGCAGGTGGCCGCCGAGCTGGAGAAATCGATGCCGGGCGAGTACCAGATGCGCGACTGGTCGAAGCTGAACGCCGTGTGGTTCGGCGCCGTACAGACCGAAAAGAAGATGATGTTCATCATCCTGACCCTGATCATCACGGTGGCCGCCTTCAACCTGGTGTCGACCCTGGTGATGACGGTGACCGACAAGCAGGCCGACATCGCCATCCTGCGCACCCTCGGCGCCTCGCCGGCGTCGATCCGCAAGATCTTCATGATCCAGGGCGCGCTGGTCGGCGTCCTCGGCGCCGTGGTCGGCGTGGCGGGCGGCGTGCTGGTCGCGCTGAACATCGATGTCATCGTTCCATTCATTGAACATTTGTTGGGAGTGCAGTTCTTGTCGAAGGATATCTACCAAAACAGCACCGTGCCGTCGGACCTGCGCTGGCCGGACGTGTTTACAATCGGCGGCATCGCCGTGCTGCTGGCCTTCGTGGCCACGATCTACCCGAGCCGCTCGGCGTCGAAGGTCAAGCCGGCGGAGGCGCTGCGTTATGAGTAACATGACCGATACCCCCGTACTGGCCTGCCGCGCCCTCGGCAAGACCTTCAAGCAGGGCGACTACCAGGTGCGGGTGCTCGACAACATCGACTTCGCGATCCGCCGCGGCGAGCGCGTGGCCATCGTCGGCGCGTCCGGTTCGGGCAAGTCGACCCTGCTGCACCTGCTGGGCGGCCTCGACACCCCGACCACCGGCTCGGTGACCCTGCTGGGCGAAGACTTCGCGACCCTGTCCGAGACCCGCCGCGGCGAGCTGCGCAACCACTCGCTCGGCTTCGTCTACCAGTTCCACCACCTGCTGCCCGAGTTCTCGGCCCTCGACAACGTCGCCATGCCGCTGATGATCCGGCGCGAGAAGCGCGCGGTGGCGGTCGAAAAGGCCCAGGCCATCCTCGAGCGCGTGGGCCTCGGCAAACGCGTGGTGCACCGTCCCGGCGAGTTGTCCGGCGGCGAGCGCCAGCGCGTGGCCCTGGCGCGCGCGCTGGTCACGCAACCGGCCTGCGTGCTGGCCGACGAACCGACCGGTAACCTCGACCACACCACGGCAATGGCGATTTTCGACCTGATGCTGGAACTGTCGCGCACCCTCGGCACCTCCTTCGTCATCGTCACCCACGACATGGAACTGGCGCGCCGCTGCGACCGCGCGCTGCGCATGACCGAGCACGGCCTGCAACCGCTGGAAGCGTAAGCCATGTGGATCGACACCCACTGCCACCTCGACGCCCACGAATTCGGCGCGCAATCGCTCGAGGTCGCGCAGCGCGCCGGGCAGGAGGGGGTGTCGATGATCGTGATCCCGGCCGTGGCGCGCGCCAACTTCGGCGAGGTGGCCGCGCTGGCGGCGCAGTCGCATGCGCTGTCGAAGAACGCCAGCTATGCGCTCGGCATCCATCCGATCTACGTGCCGCAGGCGCAAGACGAAGACCTGGTCGCGCTGCGCCAGGCGGTGGAAGCGGCAATCGGCGACCCGCTTTTTGTGGCCATCGGCGAGATCGGCCTGGACTTCTTCATCCCCATGCTGTGCGAGCCGGCGATGCGCGAAAAGCAGGAGCGCTTTTTCCGCGAGCAGCTGCGCATCGCGCGCGACTTCGGTTTGCCGGTGCTGACCCACGTGCGCCGCTCGCAGGACCAGGTCCTGAAGCACCTGCGCCAGATCACCCCGGCGGGCGGCATCGCGCATGCCTTCAACGGCTCCTTCCAGCAGGCCGAGACCTTCATCAGGCTCGGCATGCACCTGGGCTTCGGCGGCGCCATGACCTTCACCCGCGCGCTGCAGATCCGGCGCCTGGCGAGCGAGCTGCCGCTCGACGCCATCGTGCTGGAGACCGATGCGCCGGACATTTCGCCGAGCTGGATCCACCCGGCGCGCAACAGCCCCGAACAGCTGCCGGCGATCGGCGCGGCGCTGGCCGGCCTGCGCGGGATGGACGCAGCCGAGGTAAGGCAGGCGGCCTGGCGTAATTCGCTGGCCGCGATTCCGCGCCTGGGGCCGCTGCTGGCGTAGAATCTGTTTCTCGACAATCGGAGGTGCGATGATGGTAAGGCTGCTGTCTATCCTGGTGCTCGCGGTTGCGTTTGCGCTTGCATTCGTGCCGGCGTT
>DOUW01000081.1:0-367 GCA_003520365.1 Massilia sp. | reverse complement strand
TTGCGCAGGCGCCGCGCGATGTCGACATCGTGCTCGACACCCCGACCGGCCAGCTCGCCGGCAGCCTGCTGCTGCCCGCCGCGAAAGCACCCGTCCCGGTGGCACTGATCATCGCCGGCTCCGGCCCCACGGACCGCGACGGCAACTCGCGCATGCTCCCTGGCCGCAACGACAGCCTGCGCATGCTGGCCCAGGCGCTGGCGCAGGCCGGCATCGCCTCGGTCCGCTACGACAAGCGCGGCATCGGCGCCAGCGCGCCCGCGATGGGCAGCGAAGCGGCGCTGCGCTTCGAAACCTACATCGACGACGCCGCCGGCTGGATCGCGCGCTTGAAGAGCGACCCGCGCTTTTCGACCGTCGCCGTGAT
>DOUW01000235.1 GCA_003520365.1 Massilia sp. | reverse complement strand
GTTGGACGCGCCGGGCGTGGCCGCCAGCAGCACGCGCACCGGTTCCTGCAGGGGTGCCAGCGGCGCCGCCGTGAGCGTCAGCGTGCCGTCCGCGGCGCTTGCCAGCCGCAGCCGGTACAGGCCTTCGTGCGCCAGGCCGAGGCAGGCGTCCACCACCAGCGTGCGCGCGGCGTCCGGATCGAACGGGCGGCCGAAATACGCGCAGGAGGCGGCGATGCGCGCCAGGTGCTGGTCCAGGTGGCGCGGTCCGTCCTGCCACGAGGCCTTGATGGTCTCGAAAATCTCGACCTCGTTCCGCAGGCCGGTGAGAAAGCGCGCCTTCAGGCGGCACTCGGCATATTCGGCCTGGGCGTCGCTGTCGAACACGATGCCGGCGCCTACCCCCAGTTCGCCGCGCCGCAGGTGTTCTCCCGGCCCCAGCGACAGCGTACGGATCGGCACCGACAGGCAGAAGTCGCCCACGGCCTGTCCGCTTGCCGGCGGATCGAACCAGCCGATCGCGCCGGTGTAGACGCCGCGCGCGTCGGGCTCCAGTTCGTCGATGATCTCCATCGTGCGGCGTTTCGGCGCGCCCGTGATCGAGCCGCACGGATAGAGGGCGGCGAACACCTCGGCCAGGCCGGCGCCAGGGCGCAGCTGCGCACGCACGGTGGAGGTCATTTGCAGCACCGCGCCGAAGCGCGTGACCTCGAACAGCTTCGGCACCGCCACGCTGCCGGTTTGCGCCACGCGTCCCAGGTCGTTGCGCAGCAGGTCGACGATCATGAGGTTCTCGGCCCGGTTCTTCGGGTCGAGCGCCAGCTCGGCCGCGCGGCGGGCGTCGACGTCGGCGTCGCCGCTGCTTGGGGCCGTTCCCTTCATCGGGCGCGCCAGCAGGGNNCACGAACAGCTCGGGCGAGAACGACAGGATGGCGCCGCCGTCGGGTAGCTGGATCAAGGCGCCATACGGCACCGGCTGGCGCTCGCGCAGACGCTGGTACAAGGTGAAGATGGAACCGAAGGCGTCGAAGCGCAGCCGGTAGGTGTAGTTGACCTGGTAGGTGTCGCCGGCGGCGATGTAGTCGCGGATGCGTCCGATGGCGTCCACGAACTGGGCCTCGCCGACATTCGCCTGCACGCCGCCGATGCCGGCCGGTGTCTCGTCGGCGGCGCGGGTCGCGACCCAGCTTGCGGCCTGAGCGGCCGTCATGCGCTCGCAGCGCGCGAACAGCAGCACCTGGGCCAGCGGCATGGCGAGGGGTTTGCTCGGGATGCCGAGCAGGTGGGCGCCGAGTTCGTAAGTGAGTACCGGCACCGCGTACAGGCCGCGCGCCAGCGCCGCCTGCATGTCCGCCAGCAGCGCGTCCCAGCCGGCGGCGTCCTGGCAGGCGAGGGTGCCGACGTGCTCGCTGTACAGGCGCGACAGGGCCTGCGCCTGACCGTCTGCGCTCGCGTCGTCGAGCAAGGCAAAGACCGCCGGGTTCATGGTGGAAGCCTCAGGCTGCCAGCAGGAGCGACAATTGTACGCCCGTGCCGTCCGACGGATGCTGGCGGAAGCCGCTCTTGGCATAGCGGTGCCAGCGGCCGGTGACGTAACTTACCAGCAGGCTGGCGCGCGCGGCGACGTCGTCTTCCACGCCGTGGCCTTGCGTCACCGCGAGGCGCAGCGCGCCCTTGCAGGCCAGTTCGACGCGGTCGTAGAACCCGTTCATGCGCAGCTGCAGGCGTTCGTCCTCGCCGACCAGGGCGTCGCCGATCAGGACCCGCGTCATGCCCGGATTGTTGGCGGCAAAGGCGAGCAGCATCTGCAGGATGGCGTGGGCCTGGTCGATGCCGCGCTCTTCCTTTTCCACGATCTGGTTGATGACACCGAATACGCTGGCCTCGATGAACTCGATCAGGCCCTCGAACATTTGCGCCTTGCTGGCGAAATGACGGTACAGCGCCGCTTCCGAAACGGACAGGCGCGCCGCCAGCGCGGCGGTGGTGATCTTCTCGCCCTTGGGCTGCTCGAGCATCGAGGCCAGGGCCTGGAGGATTTGCAGCTTGCGCTGGCCTGGCTTGGTACTTGCCATGGGATGTGTGTTTTCTAGTGTTGGATGAGCCGGTGCAGCTGCTTCGGTAGCTGCCGCACGGATTTTACTTTGACATCGACATAGTTGGGGTGAATCAACATTTTTGGCCGGGCCGCAGCCAGGGTACTGCGCTCGCCGCGGCGCAGGTAGCCGGTCACCCACACCGTGCGCAAACCGAGCTGCTTGGCGCTTTTCAGGTTGGCCAGCGTGTCCTCGACCAGGATGCAGTCGCGCGCATCGACGCCGTGGCGGCGCAGCACGCGCTGCAGCATCAGCTTCGAGGGCTTCGGGCGCAGCTGGCCATGCACGTGCATCTGCTCGATCGCGATGTGGTGGGCGAAATGGCGGCCCAGTCCCAGGTGATGCACCACCTGGGACGAATAATCGGTGGGGGCGTTGGTGAGCAGGATCTTGCGCCCCGGAAGGCGCAGCAGCAGGCGCCCGAGGCCGGTCTCGGCGCGCATCATGAGGCGCAGGTCGCCGATGTCGTGGGTCTCGCGCAGGAAGTCGGCGGCGAGCACGCCGTGGTGGCGCATCATGCCGAGCAGGGTGGCGCCGTAGCGCTTCCAGTAGCCGAGGCGCGCCGCGTCCACCTGCGCCTGGGTGACCGCGTTGACGCCGTCGCTGAGCACGCGCGCGATATACGTGTTCATGTTGGCGCTGATCGCCGGGAAGATCGCATGCGATGCGTCATGCAGCGTGTTGTCGAGATCAAACAGCCAGACGGGAGGCGAAGAGTTATGATTTGGCAAGATTTTTGACACGGAGAGAATATGCGACGTCCGATTATAGTGGTGTTCCTCAGCCTGTTCCTGATGGCCGTCCAGGCCCTGGCCGCCGAGCGCGGCGCGCTGTTCAAGGTCACCAGCAAAGGCAATACGCTGTACCTGTACGGCACCATCCACGCCGGCAAGCCCGAGTTCTATCCGCTCGAACCGCGCATCCGGGCGGCAATGGCGGCCGCGCCCACGCTGGCGCTCGAAGTCGATGCGGCGCGCGACCCGGCGGCCATGATGGCGGCATTCCAGCAGCACGGCATGTTCCCGGCCGGCAGCCCCGGCATCGCGGCCTTGCCGGCCGAGCGCCGCCAGCGCATCGAGACCGGCCTGCGCAAGCAGGGCATCGACCCGGCCGCCGTGGCGCAGATGAAACCGTGGATGGTGGCGACGATCCTGGCGGTCGCCGACCTGGGCAAGCTGGGCTACAACCCGGCCCTGGGCGTGGATGCCCACCTGGCCCACCTGGCGCGCGGCGGCAATACCCGCATCGCCGAGCTCGAATCGGCGCAGTACCAGGCGGCGCTGATGAACCGCATGTCCGACGGCGACCAGTGGCGCCTGCTCGAGGAAGCGCTGGAGAACATGGAATCGGGCCGCCAGTTGCGCGAGGCGCGCGAGATGTTCGACGCCTACGAGCGCGCCGACCAGGCGGCGCTGGACGGGATCGCGCGCCGGCTCGACAGCGACACCACCTTGACCGGCAAATTTACGCGCGACGTGGTGCTGAACGAGCGCAACGGACCGATGGCCGACAAGGTGGCTTCACTGCTGGCGAGCGAGAACAATGCCGTGGTGGCGGTGGGCCTGCTGCATTTGCTGGGGAAAAACGGCTTGCCGGAATTGCTGCGCCAGCGCGGCATCGCGGTGGAACGCTTGTACTAAAAGGGGGAGGGTACTGCCGGGAAGTGGTGCCCTTGACGTGGATTGAACACGTGGCCTCTCCCTTACCAAGGGAGTGCTCTACCACTGAGCTACAAGGGCTGGTAGAAATGAGATTTTCGCGAAGATCGCGGCGGGCAAGACCCGCCGTGATGACGACTTCTGTCGCCGAAAATCTTAGTGCGACCGGATCATAGTGCCAAAAGCCTGTTCGGTCAAGACTTCCAGCAACAAAGAGTGCTCGATGCGGCCATCGATGATGTGCACGGTATTGACGCCCGACTTGGCCGCGTCCAGTGCCGACGAGATTTTCGGCAGCATGCCGCCCGAGATCGTGCCGTCCGCGAACATCTCGTCGATCTCGCGTGCCGACAGGTCGGTGACCAGGTTGCCCGCCTTGTCCTGCACGCCGGCGATGTTGGTCATCATGATCAGCTTTTCGGCTTTCAGGATCTCGGCGATCTTGCCGGCGACGACGTCGGCATTGATGTTGTAGGCCTGGCCGTCCTGGCCGAAGCCGATCGGCGAAATGATCGGGATGAAGGCGTCGTCCTGCAGCGCCTTCACGACGGCCGGATTGATCGCCTCGATCTCGCCGACGAAACCGATGTCGAGGAATTCGCCCGGCTTGTCCTTGTCTGGCATGCTCATCTTGCGTGCGCGGATCAGGCCGCCGTCCTTGCCGGTCAGGCCGACTGCCTGGCCGCCGTAGTGGTTGATCAGCATGACGATGTCCTGCTGCACTTCGCCGCCCAACACCCATTCGACCACTTCCATGGTCTCTTCGTCGGTGATGCGCATGCCCTGCACGAAGGTGCCCTGCTTGCCGATCTTCTTGAGCGCGTTGTCGATCTGCGGACCGCCGCCGTGCACCACGACCGGATTCATGCCCACCAGCTTCAGCAGGATCACGTCGCGCGCGAAGCCGTGCTTCAGGCGCTCGTCGGTCATTGCATTGCCGCCGTACTTGATGACGATGGTCTTGCCGTGGAAATTGCGGATATAGGGAAGCGCCTCGGCCAGGATTTGTGCCTTGATCTGCGGCGAGACGGCAGTCAGGTCACTCGATTGGTCGTCGGTCTTCAGGCTGGTCAACTGAGCGTTCATGGAGAGTCCGAAATAAATGTGGCGGAGATTTTACAGGCAACACGCCCACCCCTGTGGGCATTATATGGCGGTCTTGTTGTATTTTACGGTGTGACCGGCCAGGGATGGCCGCCGATGGATGCTTGGACGATATTACACATGACGAAAGAATCCTGTCGCGAGGCAGCACGATGAGTACCTGCAGCCGCTGCGGCGCCAGCTTCGGTTGCGCCATGGTCGACGGCGGCGCCGGCCCCTGCTGGTGCACCGAACTGCCGCCGGCGCTGCCAGTTCCCGGGACGGAAGCCAGCTGCTGGTGCCCGGCCTGCCTGCGCGGGCATATCGACGAGCGCACGCGCGCCGG
>DOUW01000301.1 GCA_003520365.1 Massilia sp. | reverse complement strand
GCACGTCGAGGCTGAAGCGGCAGCGGCCCGGCACCACGTTGATCGAGCCGTTCGGCACTTCCAGCAGGCCGACGGTGGCCACCAGGTCGGGCACGGCCGCGCCGCGCTCCTCGACGTAGAGCACCAGTTCGGCGGCGGCGGCGGCGGCGTCGCGCCGCATCGTCATCGGCGTCGTGCCCGCATGGCAGGCGGTGCCGGCGATCTCGCCGAAGAAGCGCACGCTGCCGTTGATCGAGGTGACCACGCCCAGCGGCAGGTCGGCGTCGTTCAGCACCGGACCCTGCTCGATGTGGACTTCGACGAAGCCGAGGTAGCGCGCCGGATCGCGCTTCAATGCCGCGATGTCCTGCGCGCGCAGGCCGGCCCGTTCGAAGGCGGCGCGCATGGCAACGCCGTCGGCATCCTGCTGGTCGAGCCAGTTCAGGTTGAATTGCCCGGTGAGGGCGCCCGAGCCGAGGAACACGGCCTTGTAGCGCTGGCCTTCCTCTTCGGCGAAACCGACCACCTCGATGCCGTAGGGCAGGCGGCGTCCCTGGCGCTGCAGCTCGCGCACGCAGGCCATCGGCACCAGGATGCCCAGGCGGCCGTCATACTTGCCGCCATTGCGCACGGTGTCGTAGTGCGAGCCGGTGAGCAGGCGCTTCGCATTGCGGTCGGTGCCGTGATAGACCCCGACCACGTTGCCGACGGCGTCGATGTTCACCTCGTCGAAACCGCAGTCCTCGCGCATCCAGCGCGCCAGCTGGGCCGCGCAGGCGCAGTGGGCGTCGGTCAGGTAAGTCACGCACAATTCGCCGCGTTCGGCGTAGCCCGGGTCGCTGTGCGTCGCCAATTCCTCGGCCCAGTCCCAGACCAGATTGCCCAGCACCGGTTCGTGGCCGAACTTGTCGTTCAGGCGGATCTCCGCGATGCGGTGGATGTTGCGCAGGGCCTCATCCAGCTCGAATGCGGGCTGGCTGGCGAGGCGCCGGGCAAAGGTGGCGATGATCTCGCGCTTGGGCAGGCCGGCGCCGCGCGGGCCGCGCACGGCCAGGATGAAGGGAAAGCCGAACTTCGCGTTGTAGTCCGCGTTCAGGCGCCCGATGGTGGCGAATTCCTCGGGCGTGCAGTCGGTCAGGCCGGCCTTGTTCTGCTCGTTGGTCGATTCGGCGGTGAGCGACTTCGACACCATGGCCTTGCCGGCCAGTTCGGGGTGGGCCCGGATCAGACCGAGCTTCGCTTCGCCCGGCGCGCTGCGCACCGCCTCGATCAGGGCGTGCTTGAGCTGGGCCAGGGTGACGAAGGGACGGCGCTGCCAGGCACGCGCCGCGATCCAGGGCGAGTGTTCGTAGACGCCGTCGAGCAGGGCGGTGAATTGCGCCTCGTCGGCGGCGTTGAGACGTTCAAGGGTCAGCATATCAGGGATCAGCATGTTACTTCCAGAGGAAGGCCGTAGCCGGGTCGAAGGGATGGGTGCGCTGCCAGTGGCGCGCGATATCGATGCGGCGCGCGACCCAGACCCGGTCGTGCTGTCCGATGTAGTCGAGGAAGCGCTGCAGCGCCAGGAAGCGGCCCGGGCGTCCGAGCAGGCGGCAGTGCATGCCGATGCTCATCATGGAGGGGCGTTCTTCGCCTTCGGCATAGTGCACGTCGAAGGCGTCGCGCAGATAAGAGAAGAAGGGGTCGCCGTGCGAATAGCCCTGGGGCAGGGCGAAGCGCATGTCGTTGCAGTCCAGGGTATACGGTACGACCAGTTGCGGCGCCTCGCTGCCGTCGCTGCGGCGCACGCGCAGCCAGAAGGGCAGGTCGTCGCCGTAGTAGTCGCTGTCGTATTCGAAGCCGCCGTAGTCGGCCACCAGGCGCCGCGTGTGCGGACTGTCGCGGCCGGTGTACCAGCCGAGCGCGCGCTCGCCGGTCAGGCGCTCGATGGCTTCCATGCCGCGCGCCATGTGATCGCGCTCGGTCGCCTCGTCCACGTTCTGGTAGCTGATCCAGCGCCAGCCGTGGCAGGCGATCTCGTGCCCCAGTTCGCGGAAGGCGGCGGTCACGTCCGGGCAGCGCTCGAGCGCCATGCCGACGCCGAACACCGTCAGCGGCAGGCCGCGCCGCTCGAACTCGCGCAGGATGCGCCAAACCCCGACCCGCGAGCCGTACTCGTAGATGCTCTCCATGCTCAGGTGGCGCGCCGGGAAGGCGGCCGGGTTGAACATCTCGGACAGGAACTGCTCGCTGCCGGCATCGCCGTGCAGCACGCTGTTCTCGCCGCCTTCCTCGAAATTCAGGACGAACTGCACGGCGACACGGGCGCGGCCGGGCCAGTCGGCGTGGGGTGGGCGGGCGCCGTAGCCCTGCAGGTCGCGTGGATAGCTTGGGGTCATGGTTGGCTCAGGTTCAGAATGGATGGGTCAGCGCTTCAGGATCTCGGCCAGGTCGACACGCTGCGGATCGAGGTTCAGGTTGTGCTGGACGTTGGCCAGGTGCTTGCCGACCAGGCGCACGGCGGCCTTGGCGTCGCGCCGTTCGAAGGCGTCGACGATGGCGACATGCTCGTCGTGCGATTCCTCGGCCGACTGGCTCGATTGGCGCATCAGGGCGATCAGGGACGAGCGCGTCAGCAGTTCGCCCAGCATCTGGACCAGCACGCCGTTGCCCAGCATCTGCGCCAGCACGATGTGGAAGTCGGCCAGCAGGCGCGTGCGCCCCGACACCTGGGCGCCGGTCACGGCCGCGCGCTCGCGTTCCAGGTGTTCGCGCAGCTGGCGGATCTGCTCGTCGGTGATGGTGGCGCACAGCTGCTTCGTCACCGCCGTCTCGAGGATCTCGCGCACCTCGAACACGTCGCGCGCTTCCTCGGCCGTGGGCGTGGCGACGAAAGCGCCGCGCGCCGGCTCCAGCACCACCAGCCGGTCGCGGCTGAGCTGGTTGAAGGCTTGCCGCACCACGGTGCGCGACACCTTGAAGATGTCGCCGATCTTCTGCTCGGACAGCTTGGTGCCGGGCATCAGGCGGCGGTCGGCGATGGCGTTGACGATCGCGTCGACGATGCGCTGGGTGGCGCTGGCCGCGGGCGCAGCCTCGTCCTGGACGCCGAAGGGAGCGGACACGTCGTCCGGCGGCAGGACGATTTTCAGGGGCGGGCGAGGGCGGCTCATGGTCGGTTGGACGATTCGCTAGAAGAATAAATTGTTGACATCATGTCTGAAGTGTATACACTTTTTCCTGGATTGAAAACAAAAAGTGTATGCAATCCAGCTTACCCGGTCCGCATCGGGCCGCAATCGAAAAAGGAGACTCATGGGACACCTCAGCACCCACGTGCTCGACCTCATGCACGGCTGCCCGGCCGCCGGCATGCAGGTCAGCCTGCAACGCATCGACGCCAATGGCGCCACCACCATCAAGACCCTGGAGCTGAACGCGGACGGCCGCACCGACGGCGGCCCGCTGCTCGACGCGGCCGCCATGGCGGCGGGACGCTACCGCCTGGTGTTCTCGGTGGCGCGCTACTTCCGCGCACGTGGGGTCGCGCTGCCGGAACCGGCCTTCATCGACGAGGTGCCGATCGATTTCGGCATCGCCGACGCGGCCGGCCACTACCATGTGCCGCTGCTGGTCAGCCCCTGGGCCTACTCGACCTACCGCGGCTCCTAGGTAATAAAAACATAAAAACCGTTATGCAAACTTAACGGGATCGTATACAGTTGTTTCGTCGCCGCGGAGCGCATCGGTATGCCGGCCCAGTCTGCCGCCGATGGTTGCGATGATCGCCCCTCACAGAGCCCGCTGTGGTGATGGGACAGTACAGCGTCATGGACGCCGTACTTCCTTTTCGCTTGAGGCTCTATGGACACCTACCTGCTCGACTGGGTCAACCTGTTGCTGCGCTGGACCCACGTGATCACGGCGATCGCCTGGATCGGCGCATCCTTCTACTTCGTTTTCCTCGATAACTCGCTGCACAAGCCCACCGCGCCCGACCTGGTGCAAAAGGGCGTCGACGGCGAACTCTGGGCCGTGCACGGCGGCGGCTTCTACAACCCGCAAAAATACCTGGTGGCGCCCAAGGCCATGCCCGAGAACCTGCACTGGTTCTACTGGGAGAGCTATGCCACCTGGCTCTCGGGCTTCGGCCTGTTCACGGTGCTCTACCTGTTCAATGCCGGCACCTTCATGGTCGACCGCACGGTCCACGACTGGTCATCCGGCGCGGCCGTCGCCAGCGCGCTCGGCTTCCTGGTGTTCTTCTGGTTCGTCTACGACATCATCTGCCGCGCCTTCGGACGCAAGAAGAACGGCGACCTGATTGTCGGCGCCTGCGTGTTCGTGTTCGTGGTCTTCGCCGCCTGGCTGGCCTGCCAGCTGTTCGCCGGCCGCGCCGCCTTCCTGCTGGTGGGCGCCATGCTCGCCACCGCGATGAGCGCGAACGTCTTCTTCTGGATCATTCCCGGCCAGCGCAAGGTCGTGGCCCAGCTCAGGGCCGCCCAGCCGGTCGACCCGATCCACGGCTGGCGGGCCAAGCAGCGCAGCGTCCACAACACCTATTTCACGCTGCCGGTGCTGATCGCCATGCTCTCGAACCACTATGGCTGGCTGTATTCGGGCGAGCACAACTGGGTGGTGCTGGTGCTGCTAATGCTGGCCGGCGCCCTGGTAAGGCACAGCTTCGTGGCGCGCCACAAGGCCCTGGTGCTGGGCAAGCGCGTGCCCTGGGAACATGCGATGGCCGGCGTCGCGGCCCTGCTGGCGATGGTGGTCTGGCTGACGCCGAGGCCCGAGCCGGTC
>DOUW01000111.1 GCA_003520365.1 Massilia sp. | reverse complement strand
CGGACCGAAGCGGCGCCATCCCAGCCGCGGCACACGGACAGCGGCCTGCGCCGCGGCATCCCGCGCCAGATGGAACGCTGATCCGGCGCCGAGCGGGCCGGACTGCGTTGCCGGCCCGGCCAAACCGGGCACCGGCGATACGCCGTCCGCGCGCATTGGCTACAATGTGCTTTTGCACTGGAATTGCATATGGACCCGAAAGAATCCCTCATCGAATACCCGAGCGACTTCCCGATCAAGGTGATGGGCCCGACGCATGAGGCCTTCGCTGCCACCATCGTCGAGGTGGTGACGGGCTTCGACCCGACCTTCCACCACGGCCGCATGGAAGTGCGTCCTTCCGGCAAGGGCAACTACACGGGCCTGACCTGCATCGTGCGCGCCACCAGCCGCGAGCAGCTCGACGACATCTACCGCACCCTGTCGTCGCACCCGATGGTGAAGATCGTTCTGTAAAGTAAGACTATCCGGCGCCCCGGCAATGCCCGGGGCACTGGCTTATAATGTCGGGGCTGTTCCACACTCCGACCAGACCCATGCACCCGACCCGTCCCGCCAGCCCGATCATCCGCGAGCTGGGCCGCGCCGACTACGAGCCCACCTTCGCTGCCATGCGCGCCTTCACCGATGCGCGCACGCCCGATACGCCGGACGAATTGTGGATCGTCGAGCATCCGCCGGTGTTCACGCTGGGACTGGGCGCCGACCGCGGGCACCTGCTGGCCGGCCCGGGCGTGCCGGCGCATGCCATCCCGGTGGTGCAGACCGACCGCGGCGGCGAAGTCACTTACCACGGCCCCGGCCAGGTCGTGATCTACCTGCTGATGGACCTGCGCCGCAACAAGCCGGGCGGCAAGCTGTATGCCCGGCAATTTGTGGCGAAAATCGAACAGGCGGTCATCGACGTGCTGGCGGCGTATAATCTTGGCGGCGAACGCGTCGCCGGCGCCCCCGGCATCTACATCGCCGACGGCCCACGCAAGGGCGCGAAAATCGCCGCGCTCGGCCTCAAGGTGCGCGGCAACGGCTGCACCTATCACGGCGTGTCGCTGAACGTGGCGATGGACCTGGCGCCGTTCTCGTGGATCAATCCCTGCGGTTACTCGGGCCTGGCCACGGTCGACATGCGCACCATGGGCATCGAGGCGCCGTTGGCCGACGTGCAGCAGGCACTGGCGCGCGAACTGGTGCGCCACCTGTCCCAGCCGATCGAAGCGGCGGCGGCCGACGTTGCCAACGTCGTTGACCAGCCGCGAACCGAACAAACCAACTGAGCCCTTCCGGGCATGAGCGACATGACTACCGAAACCGACACCGGTGTGACTCCCGCAAACAACGCCGCCTACAACGCCAGCGAAAAGCAGAAGGGCGCCAGCAAGACGTCGCGCATCCCGATCAAGATCGTGCCGATCGCCGACGGCGAACGCCTGAAAAAGCCGGACTGGATCCGCGTCAAGGCGGCAACCGCCTCGTCGCGCTTCTACGAGATCAAGGACATCCTGCGCGCGAACAACCTGGTGACCGTGTGCGAGGAAGCCAGCTGCCCGAACATCGGCGAATGCTTCGGCAAGGGCACCGCGACCTTCATGATCATGGGCGACAAGTGCACCCGCCGTTGCCCGTTCTGCGACGTCGGCCACGGCCGTCCCGACCCGCTCGACGTCAACGAGCCGGGCAACCTGGCCAAGACGATTGCCGACCTGCGCTTGTCGTATGTCGTGATCACCTCGGTCGACCGCGACGACCTGCGCGACGGCGGCGCCGGCCACTTCGTCGAGTGCATCCAGAAGACGCGCGCGCTGTCGCCGAACACCAAGATCGAAGTGCTGGTGCCGGACTTCCGCGGCCGCCTGGAAAAGGCCCTGAACATCTTCGCCGACGGCCTGCCGGACGTGATGAACCACAACCTGGAAACCGTGCCGNNGGCCTGGGCGAGACCGACGAGGAAATCCTGGAAGTCATGCGCGACCTGCGCGCCCACGACGTCGACATGCTGACCATCGGCCAGTACCTGGCGCCGTCGAATTCGCACCTGCCGGTGCGCCGCTACGTGCACCCGGACCAATTCAAGAAGTTCGAGGAAGCGGCCTACGAGATGGGCTTCGTGCACGCCGCAGTCGGCGCGATGGTGCGTTCGTCCTACCACGCGGACCAGCAGGCGCACGACGCGGGCGTGGCGGCATAACCCTGCCGTTGTTTGGTCTTCGACAAGGCGGCCTCCGGATGGAGGCCGTTTTTCATTGGGCGCGCCGGCGCGCGTCCGTCCTGAACCGTGCCCGTCTTCCTTCCGCGATATAGTGATCACAACCAGACATCGCATTCACGACACATGAGCAATCCCCGCGACAACGACAATCCCGAAATGGATACCGGCGACGACGCCTTCCTCGAACAGGACATGGGGCTGGCCGCGCGCGGCATCGCGCTGGTCAAGATGGAGGGCCGCGTCTTCCTGCGCTTTTCCGGCGAAGTGAAGTACGAAGGCCTGCGCGTGCGCTACGCGCTGGTGCCTTCGCGTGGCGTGCTGGCCAAGCCGAGCAAGTGGCGCAAGATGGACATGCTGGCGCGCCGCGCGCTGATCGAGGAGAGGACGAGCGACAAGGCGATCGCCGAGCTGCAGGTCGACACCGAGGAATTCGTGCGCGAGATCGCCGACGAGGCGGACGACGCCGGGTTCGATCCGCGCGTGTTCCTGGGCGTGCTCGACGAGCTGGAAACGTCCGAGCCGGCCGAGTACGTGTTCGACCGCATCCGCCAGCGCGTCACCCACGCCATCGAGCGCGAACAGGAAGAACGCCACGCCGCGCGCACCAAGGAAAGCATCAACCTGGCCGAATACCCGCAATCGTTCGAGGTCGCGAGCCGCCTGCCGCGCAAGTTCATCGCCCTGCTCGGCCCGACCAATTCGGGTAAAACCCACCGCGCGATGGAGGCGCTGGCCAAGGCCGCCAGCGGCGTGTATCTCGCTCCGCTGCGCCTGCTGGCGCTGGAAAACTACGAGCGCCTGCAGGCGGCGCGTCCGCACGGCGAGGAACTCAAGGTCAGCCTGATCACGGGCGAAGAGCGCCGCATCGCCGAGGGCAGCACCCACGTCGCCAGCACCGTCGAGATGCTCGACACCAAAACGCCGGTCGAGGTGGCGGTGATCGACGAGATCCAGATGCTGGCCGACCGCGACCGCGGCGCGGCCTGGACCGCCGCCGTCTGCGGCGCGCCCGCCAACACCGTCTACCTGGTCGGCGCGCCGGAAGCGCGGCGCGCGATCGAGGCCCTGGCCGACCGCCTGGAAGTGCCGCTCGAGGTACATGTCCTGAAACGCATGGCGCCGCTGGCGATGGAACCGTCGCCGGTACGCAAACTGACGAACCTGCGCCGCGGGGACGCCGTCATTGCCTTTTCGCGGCGCGAGGTGCTGATGTGGCGCGACATGATCACCGAAAAGGGGCTGTCGGTGGCCACCGTCTACGGCAATCTTTCTCCGGAAGTAAGGCGCGCCCAGGCCGAACGTTTCCGCGAGGGACAAGCCGACATCGTGGTCGGCACCGACGCGCTGGCCATGGGCCTGAACATGCCGATCGCGCGCATCGTCATGACCACCGCCGTGAAGTACAACGGCTATGAGGAGGAAGAGATCTCGGCGGCGCTGGCCAAGCAGATTGCCGGCCGCGCCGGGCGCTACGGCGTGCACGAAGAGGGCTTCGTCGCCGGCTACGACGACGACACCCACGAGGTGATGCGCGCGCTGATGAAGGAAAAGATTCCGCCGGTACCCGCCAGCGGCTTCGCGGTCGCGCCGTCGCTCGAGCAGTTGCACCGCATCTCGGCCGTCACCGGCGAGACCTCGCTCGTAAAACTGCTCAAGCGCTTCGTCCACAACATCGACGTACCGGACGGCTTTTTCTATCCGAAGATCACCGAGGAGCAGAACGAGCGCGCCGAATGGCTCGATACCTTGCCGCTGTCGATCGCCGAGAAATTCATGCTCTCGCTGGTGCCGATCTCGACCAAGGTGCCGATGCTGCAAAGCGCCTGGGAGCACTGGTCCTTATCGCTGGCGAAGAAGAAGATCTGCAAGCTGCAGCCGCATACCCAGGAACTGTTCTGGATGAACCTGCAGGAAGTCGAAGACACCTGCCGCATGTACTCGGCCTACGCCTGGCTGGGCTACCGCCAGCCGGAATTCTTCCCCAGCATCGAGGACGCCCAGCAACTGGCGCGCGAGGCGGCCGAGCGGGTGGATGCGATCCTGCAGCAGCAGAACACGGCCTCGCGCCGGCGCCAGGCGGGCGGTGGGAAACATGCGGGGGCAGGCGGGAAGCAGAAGCGGCGCGCGTGAAACGCGGCTGGCTGTGTTCTGATCCGTGGTGCACTGCCTGCGCCACGTCGAATGTTGGCCGAAACCGTATCTATGGACTCCACCCG
>DOUW01000389.1:523-3065 GCA_003520365.1 Massilia sp. | reverse complement strand
CTGTCCGAAGCGCCGCAGGCCGCCGTCATCGTCGATCAACCCCAGCCCCAGGATCGGCCGGCCAACCCGCCGCCGCTGGTGATGCTGCCGCCCGATGAGGCCAGCACAGCCAGGCCGCCAGCGCCAGGGGCTCCGCCAGAGGCGCCGAAGAAAGCAGCGCCAGCAGCGCCGCAGCCGGCGCCTGCCATCAAGACACCGGAGAAGACGGACAATGCGGACAAGACGCGCACGCCCGAGAAAACCGCCAAGGCGGACAAAGCCACCAGGGCCGAGAAAGCCGCCAAGGCCGAAAACGCGGCGAAGGCGCCCCGCCCCGCCGATGCGCCCAGGCGCAAGGCGACGCCGGGTAAGGCTGCCGATTCCGCGGTCGACAGCGACGTCGCACTGATCTCCGCCATCATCGCCCAGTCCGAGCGCCACCGTAGCGAACGCGAGCAGGCGCCGCCATGCACAGGCGCGAAGTGCCCGGCGCCGGCCAAGCGCTGATGTGGCAAAAAACCACGGCCGCGCTCCTGCGCGGCCGAAACTGCTGGGCCGATTGCGCGCTGCGGCGCTATACTGTACATAAGCACAGTGTCGCATCTCGCAATGAACAGGGTTCTGGAAAACGAGTTTTATTACCTGGACAACTTCCAGGGCGTCCTGGACTGGATCGGCCAGCGCTACGACGACCTGCTGACTGACGAGGAACGGACTTTCATCGCAGCCTTTCCGGCGCTGCCGCAGCCGGCGCGCGCCCTTTTCGTGCGCATGGTCATGCGCAAGGGCACGCTGTTTCGCGCGTCCAAGCTGCGCTACGCCGAAATCGGCTGTCCGGTCGAAGCAGCGCGGCAGCTGCTCGGCACCGGCTGGGTCGAGCATGACCCCGTCGTCTCGCTCGACGAGCTGTTCGATCTGCTCTCCAAGCCCGAGATCGCCGCCGCCTTCGGCGCCCACCTGCAGCATAAATCCGCGCGCAAGGCCGAGCAGCTCGCGGCCCTGCGCGAAAGCTTCGGCGAGGAGCGGACGTTCTCCGCCTGGTACCGCGATTGCGACGACCTCGCCCTGCGCATCCACGTCAAGCCGCTGTGCGACCGCCTGCGCCTGATCTTCTTCGGCAACCTGCGCCAGGACTGGACCGAGTTCGTGCTGTCCGACCTCGGCCTGTTCCGCTACGAGCAGGTCGAGTTTTCAAACGCCTCGCGCGGTTTCCGCGACCGCGCCGACATCGACCACTACCTGCTCCTGCACGCCTGCAAGGAACGCTTTGCCGAAGGCATCGAGCCGGCCGACGACATCGTGCGCGACCTGCCCGAGCATGCCTTCCACAACGACTGGCTGGAGAGCCGGCGCGAGAAGCTGCTGTTCCAGATCGGCCAGCACTACGAGAAGCAGAAGGACTGGGACCGGGCCCACGCGCTGTATGCGCGCTGCCGCTTCCCGGGCGCGCGCGGCCGTGCGATCCGGGTGCTGGAAAAGGCCGAACGCTATCTCGAAGCCTGGGAGCTTCTGGGCGTTGCCCAGGCGGCGCCGGAAAGCGACGCCGAGCGCCAGCACCTGCTGCGCATCGGGCCGCGCCTGGCGCGCCGCCTCGGCCATCCGAAGACCATCGCGCGCCGCATCGAGCCGGTCCGGATCGACGTCTGCCTGCCGATGCCCCAGGGCGACTGGTGGGTCGAAGGTGTGGTGCGCGAATACCTGGCCGATGAGGGCGCGCCCGTCTTCTACGTCGAGAACATGCTGGCGAATGCCTTGTTTGGACTCTTGTGCTGGCGCGCGGTGTTCGCCGCCATCCCGGGGGCATTCTTCCACCCCTTCCATCGCGGTCCGGCCGACCTGTACAGTCCCGACTTCGCCCAGCGCCGCGCCGCTGAATTCGCCGATTGCCTGGCCCAGCTCGACGACGGCCGCTACCGCGCCACCGTCATGGCCCACTTCGTCGAGAAGGCCGGCATCGCCTCGCCCTTCGTGGCCTGGGACTACCTCGACGCCGGCCTGATCGAACTGGCGCTGGACTGCATCCCGGCCGCCCACCTGAAGAAGTGGTGCGAACGCATCCTGGCCGACGTCAAGGAAAACCGCACCGGCTTCCCCGACCTGATCCAGTTCTGGCCGGATGAAAAGCGCTACCACATGATCGAGGTGAAGGGACCGGGCGACCGCCTGCAGGACAACCAGCTGCGCTGGATCGACTACTGCGCCACCCACGGGATGCCGGTGTCGGTCTGCTACCTGCAGTGGGAGCAGGCGGCTTGAGCGAGCCCGCGGATTCCAGCACGAGATACACGGTTGCCGTGCGCGCCCTGTGCGAGTTCACCGCCAAGCAGGGCGACCTCGACCTGCGCTTCACGCCCTCGCCGACCGCCCAGGAAGGCATCGCCGGGCATGCGGTGGTGACGGCGCGCCGCGGCGACGGCTACCGCACCGAAGTCTCGCTGTCCGGCGACCACGGGGCCCTGCATGTGCGCGGCCGCGCCGACGGCTACGACGCGCGCGAGAACCTGCTGGAAGAGATCAAAACCTACCGCGGCCAGCTGGCATCGATGCCGGACAATCACCGCCA
>DOUW01000389.1:0-278 GCA_003520365.1 Massilia sp. | reverse complement strand
GCGCGCGACGCCGCCCTGGCCGCGCTGCCCTTTCCCCATGCGGCCTTCCGTCCCGGCCAGCGCCAGCTCGCCGAGACCGTCTTCAAGGCCAACAGCGCCGGGCGCTGCCTGCTGGCGCAGGCGCCGACCGGCATCGGCAAGACCGTCGGCAGCCTGTTCCCGGTGCTGAAAGCCGCACCGAACCAGCGCATCGACAAGATCTTCTTCCTGGCCGCGAAGACACCGGGCCGCCAGCTCGCGCTCGACGCTGCCGCCACCATCCGCGGCGCCAGCCCTTC
>DOUW01000024.1:3871-4060 GCA_003520365.1 Massilia sp. | reverse complement strand
CCGATGCCCCGAAGCGCGCCGCCAACGCCGCCGCCTACGAGGAACGCCGCCGCAAGTCGGAGGAGCGCCAGCGCGACGTCGCCGAGCGCAAGGCCGAACGCGAGGCGAAGCAGGCGGCCAAGGCCGAGCAGGACAAGGCGGCTGCAGAGAAAACGTCACCGGCGCAGTAGGGTGGGCACTCCGTGCCCA
>DOUW01000024.1:0-3766 GCA_003520365.1 Massilia sp. | reverse complement strand
CTCATCGTTTACGCGTGGGCACGGAGTGCCCACCCTACGGGCCTACGCTGGCTTGACCAGTTTCACGATCGCCATCGAGCAATTGCCACCCTTGCCCTGGGAACGCTCCGTCGCCTTCTCGATGAGCATCTCCGAGGCCTGGCGTGGCGTCGAGCGCGACAGTGCGGCACCGAGCTCGGCGTCGGTAAAGAAATGCCACAGGCCGTCCGAGCACAGCAGGAAGTGGTCGCCCGCCGCGGCGCCGGTGTGCATGCCCACGGTCACGAATGGTTCCTTGCGACTATTGCCCAGCACATTGAGCAGTAATTTCGAGCGCCGGTGGTTGCGCGCCGCGTCGAGCGGCAGGCGGTCCCCCACCAGGTGCTCGATGTAGGCGGCGTCGCCCGTGCGGTGGCTGCACTGGCCATTCTCGAAACGGTAGAGGCGCGAATCGCCGACGTGGGCCCAGACCGCCTCGCCGTGGGGCGAGAGCAGCAGCCCGACGAAGCTGGCCTGGGCCTCTTCGCCGGTGGTGACGGAATTCATCTGGATGACGAGGTGGGTTTCCCGCACGATCTCGCGCAGCAGCTGGGCCAGGCGCTCCGGATGCGGGCCGTCGCCCGGCTTGAAACTGTCGAACACCTGCTTGGCCGTGTGCAGTACCTGCTCGGCTGCCGCCGCGCCGTTGATGCCGTCCGACAGCACCGCCAGCACATGTCCGGGCGCGCGCGCGCCGGTCAGGATGGCGACCCGATCGTTCTGCCGCGGACGGTTACCGATGTGTTGCGCAGTCCCCGCTTCGATCTTGAAGAGATTCATAAACTTGATGCTTTCCGTGGCTTGACAGCCATTCTTTGTTGGCGGCAACGTCGCTGTAGATTAAACTATGCACCGAGAAGCCACCGTGTTGCAAGCCGTAAGGTGCACGCGGCACGGCGCCAGCCTGCTGTCCCGCCATCCCCCGCCTGTTGAAAAACCTGTTTGGAACCGCCATCATGACCGATGTCCAAGACATCCAGCGCCGCATTATCGAACTCGACGTCGAACACCGTGACCTGGATGCGGTCATCGCCATGCTGACGGCCGATGGCCATGCCGACCAGCTTCAGCTGCGCCGCCTCAAGAAGCGTAAACTGCAGCTGAAAGACCATATCACCCTGTTGAAGATGCAACTGGTGCCGGACGTGCCGGCGTAAGTTCTCTTCGCATCAAGAAACGCCCATTTTGACCGATCACCTCCCTGTGCCAAGCGTCGCGTCGTCGGACGTGTCCGCCGACGCGACGCCATCCGCTCCTGTCGGCAAGTACGACGAAGAACTCGACCGCCTGTTCGGCGTCGGCGGCCCGCTCGCGCCCGCCGTCGGCACCTTCAAGCCGCGCCAGTCTCAAACCGAGATGGCGAAAGCCATTGCCCAGGCCATCGCCGACCAGCAAGTGCTGATGGCCGAGGCCGGCACCGGCACCGGCAAGACCTTCGCCTACCTGGTCCCGGCGCTGCTGTGGGGCGGCAAGACCATCGTCTCGACCGGGACCAAGAACCTGCAGGACCAATTGTTCCTGCGCGATATCCCGACCATCCGCAAGGCCCTGAAGGCGCCGGTCTCGGTAGCCTTGCTCAAGGGCCGCTCCAACTACGTCTGCCACTTCCACCTCGAGCGCACCCTGCAGAACGGGCGCCTGACCTCGCGCGACGACGTCGGCCACCTGCGCGAGATCTCGCGCTTCATGAAGATGACGAATTCGGGCGACAAGGCGGAACTGGCCAAGGTGCCGGAAAACGCCAGCGTCTGGAACCTGGTCACCTCGACGCGCGACACCTGCATGGGCGCCGAATGCCAGTACTACCAGGACTGCTTCGTGATGAAGGCGCGCAGGGAAGCCCAGCAGGCGGACGTGGTGGTGGTCAACCACCACCTGTTCTTCGCCGACGTGGCGCTGAAGGACACCGGCGTGGCCGAGCTGCTGCCGTCGGCCAACACCATCATCTTCGACGAGGCGCACCAGCTGCCCGACACCGCGACCCTGTTCTTCGGCCAGTCGGTCTCGACTTCCCAGGTGCTGGAACTGTGCCGCGACGTGCTGGCCGAAGGCCTGGCGCACGCGCGCGGCGGCCCGGACTGGGCCAAGGTCGTGACCGTGGTCGAGAAGGCCGCGCGCGACCTGCGCCTGACCTTCCCGGAAGGCAGCACCCGCCTGTCGCTGCCGCAAGTCCTGCCCGGTTCGGCCTTCTTTCCCGCCCTGGAAAAGCTCAAGGAAGAACTCGACGGCCTGATCGAGGTACTGGAAGAAAACGCCGAGCGCGCCGAAACCCTGGAAGCCTGCCGCGTGCGCGCGGTCGAGCTGAAGGCGTCCTACGACGCATGGAAAGCCGATCCCGCGCCCAAGGGCAAAGTGGTCGAGGGCGACCAGGCCGTGCTCTGGGTCGAGGCCTTCAATTCCTCGTTGCAGCTGCACAAGACCCCGCTGTCGATCGCGCCGATCTTCCAGAACCAGCGTGAAGGCACGCCGCGCAGCTGGATCTTTACCTCGGCGACGCTGGCGGTGAAGAACGACTTCAAGCATTTCTCGGACCAGATGGGCCTGACCGGCGAGCCGGCGCGCACCTGGCCGAGCCCGTTCAACTACGGCGAGCAGGGCATCCTGTACGTGCCGACCGGGTTGCCGGAACCGAACTCCTTCCAGTACACCGATGCGGTGGTCGACATCGCGCTGCCGGTGATCGAGGCGGCGGGCGGGCGCACCTTCTTCCTGTGCACGACCATCCGCGCGGTAAACAAGGTGGCCGAGCGCCTGCGTCTCGAGTTCGCCGAGCGCGGCCTGGACTTCCCCCTGTTCGTGCAGGGCGAGCGCGGCCGCACCGAATTGCTCGACTCCTTCCGCAACGCCGGCAACGCGGTGCTGGTGGGCAGCCAGAGCTTCTGGGAGGGCGTGGACGTGCGCGGCGAGGCGCTCTCGCTGGTCATCATCGACAAGCTGCCGTTCGCCCCGCCGGACGATCCGGTGCTGGCGGCGCGCATCGAGGTGATGGAAAAGCAGGGCCTGAACGGCTTCATGCACCACCAGCTGCCGGAAGCGATCATCACGCTCAAGCAGGGCGCCGGGCGCCTGATCCGCGACGTCGAGGACCGCGGCGTCCTGATGATCTGCGACCCGCGCCTGATCAGCAAGCCCTACGGCCGCCGCATCTGGCAGAGCCTGCCGCCGTTCAAGCGGACGCGGGTGCAGGAGGATGTCATCAAGTTCTTCAAGCCGGACGCGCAGTAGGGTGGGCGCCCCCGTGCCCACGCGTGAANNGGCACGGAGTGCCCACCCTACGTCTGTGCCGTTACGGCACGATCACCACTTTCCCCGTCACCTTGCGCTCGGCCATGTCGTTCAGGGCCTGCGCCGTCTCGCCCAGCGGGTAGCGCTTCGACACCAGCGGCTTGAGCTTGCCCTCGGCCATCCAGCCCAGCATCTCGCGCATCGCGGCCAGGTTCGCCTTCGGCTCGCGCTTGGCGAACTCGCCCCAGAACACCCCGACCACCGAGGCCCCCTTCAGCAGCATCAGGTTCCAGGGCAGTTTCGGGATATCGCCGGCGGCGAAACCCACCACCAGGTGCCGGCCGCGCCAGGCGATCGAGCGCAGCGCCGGCTCGCTGTAGGGGCCGCCGACCGGATCGTAGATCACGTCGGGGCCGCGGCCGCCGGTGGCCGCCTTCAGGGCCTCGCGCAGGTCTTCCTTCGTGTAGTCGATCAGCACGTCGGCGCCGTGGGCGCGGCAGACCTCGAGCTTCTCCGCGCTGGA
>DOUW01000022.1:7149-7307 GCA_003520365.1 Massilia sp. | reverse complement strand
CTGGCCTACCTGAAGCGCTTCCCGGTCCGCAAGATCAAGATCGACCGCGCCTTCATCCGCGAACTCGAAGCGAGCAGCGAGGACCGCGCGATCGTCGCCGCCGTCATGGCGCTGGCGGGCAGCCTGCAGCTGCAGGTGGTGGCCGAAGGCGTCGAGAC
>DOUW01000022.1:0-7101 GCA_003520365.1 Massilia sp. | reverse complement strand
CCGTGCCCACGCGTTACGTGCGTCTCACTTGCCCACTGCGGTGACACGCCGCTCGCGATGCATGCGTTGGCTACGATCGTCGAAACAGGGTACGTGTAATCGATCGCGGCACGGTGACACGGTGCGATCGACAATCGACGCACGTAACCGAGCGTCATGTGCGTAACGCGTGGGCACGTAATTGAGGCCACTGGCCTCAATTACCCCACCCCACGTTCATGCCGACAATCCGACCGGACGCTTAATCCAGCGTCGCCACCACCGGCGTATGATCCGACGGCTGCTCCCACTTGCGCGGTTCGCGGTCGATGATGCAGGCGGTGCAGCGCCTGGCCAGTTCGGTCGACAGCAGGATGTGGTCGATGCGCAGGCCGCGGTTGCGGCGGAAGGCCATCATGCGGTAATCCCACCAGCTGTACTGCTTCTCGGGCTGCTCGAACATGCGGAAGGCGTCGACCATGCCGAGGTCGACCAGGGCCGCCATCGCCGCCTTTTCCTTGTCCGAAAAATGGATCTTGCCTTCCCACTCGGCCGGGTCGTGGACGTCGCGGTCCTCGGGGGCGATGTTGTAGTCGCCCAGCAGGGCCAGTTGCGGATGCTCGCGCATCTCGGCCGCCAGCCACTCGTGCAGGGCTTTCAGCCAGGCCAGCTTGTAGACATATTTGTCCGAATCGACGGCCTGGCCGTTCGGGATATAGGCGCAGACGACACGCACGCCCTCGATGGTGGCGGCGATGATGCGCTGCTGCGCGTCCTCGAAGCGCAGGTTGTTCTTGACCACATCGCGGATCGGATGCTTCGACAGGATCGCCACCCCGTTATAGGTCTTCTGGCCGGTATAGGCGACTTGATAACCAGCAGAATTAATTTCTGCGACCGGGAACTTATCGTCGGTCAGCTTGGTCTCTTGAAGGCAGAGCACGTCAACCGGATTGGCTTCGAGCCATTGCAGCAGGTGCGGCAAGCGCACCTTCAGCGAGTTGACGTTCCATGTTGCTATTTTCATGTATGCGCGCGGTAAGTAAAACGCCGGGCAGACCGTCCGCCCTGGCTCGTGCGCAGTATCGACGCTCGCCGTCATTCCTGCAACGTCGACATCTCGCTGCCCTTATCCGGCAGTGCAGCATTTTATTTGCTTAAAATGCAATTCGAATGATCAAAACATAAGTTTGTGTAATAAAATACTCACATCGCAAAAACTTTTGCTCGGGAATTGTTGCAAGGTGTAACAATTGAGGCGTTCCAGGTAACAATTCTTTATTGTTACTTTTAAGGAACTTTAAGTTGTATTTGCATAACTCGCGATGTAGTATGCCGTTACACAGCCTGAACGATATCAGGCACACCCGTTCCGCAGACCGCACGATTCGTGATTCATTCGTGCAAAGGTTTTTGGGACAAAATGGTACTATGGTGAAATATTGCTGTTTCGATAGCGAGTATCCGTACCCATATGAAAAGGACAGAGATGCGCAGTGCATTTGAAGCATGGGCCCAACGCGATGGCCACATTACGCGACGCCGTGAAGACAAGCCCGAGGAATACCTCGTCTACGAAACCCAGCGCCGCTGGGTGATCTGGCAGGCAGCCCTGGCCCATGGCGCGAAGGCGGCGGCCGAGACCCCGTCGAAATTCAATGAGCAGTCAATGCAACAGGCGATGCAGCAGGACGAAGCGGCGGTGCGCAACCGCGTGCTCAACGAAGTGCTCGACGCCTTCAGCGACCTCGACGAGAGCGCCGGCATGGAAGGCGTGCTGAAGGTCATCCAGGGCCTGAAGAAGAAGCAAAAAGCGACGGCCGAACAGGCCTGATGCAATACCGTCACTACAAAGGCGGTCTGTACGAGCTGGTCTGCGAGGCCACGCTCGAGGCGGACCTGACGCCGATGATCATCTACCGCGCGGCCGACGGCTCGATCTGGGCCCGGCCGAGGGCGGTGTTCTTCGAGCTGGTCGAGGTCGACGGGGTGATGACGCCGCGCTTCGCGCCGGTGTCCTGACGCGCGCGTGAAATAAAATTTCACGCTTGGACGGCTGCTGAAATATTCTTTCGTAGGGTGGGCCGGGCCGCGCAGGCACCTGTGTCCACGCTGTCTGACCGTTCGCGTGAACGCGGCTTTCCCGAATTCCATCCGCTTGCGTTATCGCCAATGCTGACGTGACGCAGGCGTCCTGTACCGCGTGGACACAGGTGTCCACCCTACCGAACCTAATACCCGCTCAAGCGCGCCCAGCGATCCGCGTGAAAGCGCGCATCGCCGAGCAGCTCCTCGACGACCCGCGCCCGCTTCATGAAGAAGCCGATCTCGAACTCGTCCGTCATGCCGATCCCGCCATGCATCTGCACGCCCTCCTGCACCGCGGTGGTCGCGGTCGGTCCGGCGCGCGACTTGGCCGCGGATACCAGCGCCGCCGCATTCGAACTGCCTTCGTCCAGCGCCTGCTGGGCGCCCAGCACGATGGCCCGGGTCAGTTCGATGTCGCAGTAGAGGGCCGACGAGCGGTGCTGCAGCGCCTGGAACTCGCCGATGATCTGGCCGAACTGGCGCCGCTCCTTCAGGTAGGACTGGGTACGCTCGAACACCTCGTCGGCGATGCCGAGCAGCTCGGCCGCCAGCGCGGCGCGGCCGATGTCCAGCACGTCCCCGAGGACCTTTGCCCCCTCCCCAAGCACGGTATCCGGCCCGACGCGCACGCCGTCGAACACCAGGCGCGCCGCATTGTGGGCGTCGGCCATGATGCTCCGCTCGCGTCGCAATCCGGCCGCCGCACCCTCGACCAGGAATAGCGCAATGCTCCCCTCGTCGGTGCGGGCGGCCACGACCAGCAGGTCGGCCACATGGCCGTCGACCACGAACAGTTTCTCGCCATCGAGCAGGTAACCGTCGCCGTCACGCCGGGCGCGCAGGCCGATGCGATCCGGCCGGTGCTTCGCCGCCTCGTCGATTGCCAGCGCCACGATCGCTTCCCCGCGCGCGATCAAGGGCAGCCAGCGCCCCTGCTGGTCCGCGCTGCCGTGCCGCGCCAGCAGGCTGGCGCCCAGCACTGCCGTCGAGAAGAACGGCACGGCCGTCAGGTTGCGGCCGATGGCTTCCATGATGGCGCCCGCTTCCATCATGCCCAGCCCCAGGCCGCCATGTGCCTCGGGCACCAGCACGCCGGTAAAGCCCATCTCGGCGAAGCTCGCCCACAGATCGCGCGAAAAACCGTCGTCGTTGCGTGCATCGCGCAGCGCGCGCAACTGGGCCACCGGCGCGCGCTCCTTCATGAACTGCAGCGCGCTCTCGCGCAGCATGTCCTGTTCCTGGTTCAGTACAAGTGCCATCGTATTCTCCAAATGCGCTCCAAATGCACTCCGAATGTGAAGGCCTACGCGCCCGGCAGGCCGAGGATGCGTTTCGCGATGACGTTCAGCTGCACCTCCGCCGTGCCGCCCTCGATGGAATTGGCCTTGCTGCGCAGCCAGAGCCGCGCCAGTTCGCCTTCGCGGCTGCGCTCGCCCTCCCACTCCAGGGCCTCGGCGCCGCCCGCGGCCATCAAGAGCTCGTAACGGCGCTTGTTCAGTTCCGCGCCATAGTGCTTCAGCACCGACGAAAAGGCCGGATGCACCTTGCCCTGGCGCGCCAGGTCGCCGCTGCGCTCGAGCAGCAGGCGGAAGGCGGCCTCGTCGACTTCGAAGCGGGCGACGTCGGCACGCAGCACCGGGTCATCCAGCCGGCCCTGTTCGTCCAGGCCGACCGAGCGGGCCGCGAACTGGCCCAGCGCCGGCGGACGGGCGCGCTCGCCCATCGCGCCGATCATGTCGCGCTCGTGGGTCAGCAGGTACTTGGCAATGGTCCAGCCGCCGTTCAGTTCGCCCACCAGGTTGCGCTTCTCGACGCGCACATTGTCGAAGAAGGTTTCGCAGAACGGCGACTTGCCCGAGATCAGGGTGATCGGACGGGTCGAGACGCCGGGGCTGTCCATGTCGAACAGCACGAAACTGATGCCCTGGTGCTTGCTGGCCGTGAAATCGGTGCGCACCAGGCAGAAGATCCAGTCCGCCTTGTCGGCATACGAGGTCCAGACCTTCTGGCCGTTGACGATGAAGTGGTCGCCATGGTCGTCGGCGCGGGTCTGGAGTGAGGCCAGGTCCGAGCCGGCGTTCGGCTCGGAATAGCCCTGGCACCAGCGGATCTCGCCGCGGGCGATGGGCGGCAGGTGTTCGCGCTTCTGCTCCTCGGTGCCGTACTTGAGGAGCGCCGGGCCCAGCATCCAGATGCCGAAGCTGTGCAGCGGCACGCGGCAGCCGAGGGCGTCCATTTCCTGGCGCAGCACCTTGGCCTGCTCGCGCGTGAGGCCGCCGCCGCCATATTCGACCGGCCACTCGGGCACGGTCCAGCCCTTGGCCGCCATGCGCTCGAGCCAGAGGCGCTGGGCGTCCGACCTGAACTGCATCTTGCGGCCACCCCAGGTGATATCGAGGTCGCCGCCCATCGGCACGCGCATCTCGGGCGGACAGTATTCTTCGAGCCAGGCGCGCACCTCCTGGCGGAACGCGAGGAATTCATCCATGCCGGTCTCCTTCAGATGGTGACGCCGCCGTCGACCACGACGTTCTGGCCGGTGACGAAGCTGCCCGCGCGCGAGGCCAGGTAGATGGCGGTGCCGGCGATCTCGTCCGGGTCGCCGATGCGGCGCAGCGGAACGCGCTCGTTGACTTCCTTCAGGCGCTCCGGGTCTTCCCACAGGGCGCGCGCGAAGTCGGTCTTGATCAGGCCCGGCGCGATGCAGTTGACGCGCACGTTGTGCGGTCCGAATTCCACCGCCAGGTTGCGCGCCAATTGCATGTCGGCCGCCTTCGAGACGTTGTAGGCCCCGATCACGTGCGAGCCGCGCAGGCCGCCGATCGAGGAGACGATGATGATGGCGCCGTCGCGGCGCTCGATCATCTGCGGCGCGACCATCCCGATCAGCCAGTGGTTGGCCAGCACGTTGTTGTCGAGGATCTTGCGGAACTGCTCGTCGCTGATGCCCGCCATCGGGCCGTAGTAAGGGTTCGAGGCCGCGTTGCAGACCAGGATGTCGATCTTGCCGAAGGCGGCATTGGTGGCGTCGACCAGGCGCTGCAGGTCTTCTTTCGACGAGATGTTGGCGGGGACCGCGATCGCCCTGCCCTCGCCGTGCGCGGCATTGATCTCGGCGACCACCTCAGCGCAGGCCTCGGCCTTGCGCGACGAGATGACGACGTTGGCGCCCTGCTCCGCCATCCGCACCGCGATCGCCCGGCCGATGCCGCGCGAGGAACCGGTGACGATGGCGACTTTACCGCTCAGATCGAACAATGACATGTGTCTCCTCCTTGGTGAATGGCACGGCTTGGCGTGCCGTTTGTAGGGTGGGCACCCTGTGCCCACGCGTGACGCGCGCATGGTGTTGGCGTATCAACAGCGGCCAACAATGTTCATGGTTCACGCGTGGGCACTCCGTGCCCACCCTACGGTATCGCGCAATCGCGGCCTGTGCAATACCCCTTTTACGAAAAAATGAACGGAGACCTGGCAGCGGCTCGCACAGCGAAATACCGAAACCCCTAAAACGCGCCAACCGAGGAATCTACCTCTCCACCAGCAGCCCCTCGAACAAGGGCCGCACGAAGAGTTCGATCGCATTCTCCCCGTTCACGTCCGGCACCCAGCGGTCGAGCAGTACGGCGGCGTTGATCATGCCGCTCACCAGGTCGCCGGCGATGGCCTGGTCGAGCGGCCGGATCGAACCGTCCTGCATGCCGTCGACCAGCAGGCTGGCGAAACGGCGGTCGAGCCGCGAGGTCTCGTCCAGCTTGGCCGCGCGCATCTCCTCGGGCAGCTCGCTCCAGGCCGAGGTGCGCAGCAGCGGACCCTGTTCGGAAAAGTGGTGGCGCACCAGGGCGCGCGACACGGCGCACAGCTTGTCCCAGCCGGAGCCCTTGCCGGCCATGGCGATGCGCTGGATCTCGCGGATCACCGTGAACTTGCGCTCGAAGCAGGCCGCGATCAGCTCTTCCTTGCTGGGGTGATGGTGGTAGAAGGCGCCCTTGGTCAGGTTCAGGCGGGCCGAGATGCGCTCGACCGAAGCGCCGCGGTAGCCCGCCTCGTTGATGAGGGCCGTGGCCGCGCGCAGGAAGGCGTCCTGGGCACTGTCGCTCGCGCCCGGCGGCGCAGTCAGGGCGGCGTCGAGCGCGGTCATGCGCCAGGCGGCCGTCTTCGATCCGATGCCCGCGACCAGGATGTCGGCCATGCGCCCGGCGGCCAGCTCGTAGTCCTCGGGATCGTAGCGTGCGCTCCAGGACATGGTCCACAGGGTGAGCGTCAGCAGCAGGTGGGTGCGCGCGTTGAGTTCGGTCCGCTTGCCCGGCCTGATCGGGCCGGCCGCCAGCAGCCGGCGGCAGTGGCGGAACATCTCGACATAGGCGCCGAACACGACTTCGGAATGCGGGCTGCCGAGCAGGTGCACGTCGCGGAAGGTCATCATTTCGCTGCCGTCGGCGACATCGCCGGCGGCGGTGCGCGCCAGGCGCGCGAAGAACAGGCGGATGAAGGCTCGGACGCGCTGCTCGGGACCGGTCTCCCTGGCCGCGCTGGCGATGATGCCGCTCACGGTCTCGATCGAGCGCAGCAGGCAGGCGACGACCAGGTCTTCCTTCTTCTTGTAGTAATAGGTGATGCTGTTGGTGGACAGGCCGACGGCGCCGGCCACGTCCGACAGGGTCGCGCCCTTCATGCCGCTGCGGTTGAACAGGCGCGCGGCCTCGTGCAGGATGGCCTCGCGCTTCTTCGCATAGCGCTGGGTCATGCGGCTGGCGTTGACGGGTTCTTCCATGGCGACACCGGGCAGTTGAGCAGCAAGCATTATAGCGGCAGCCACCGGGCAGACCATCTTTTCCAAAAATGCGACGCGGTAGTACTTATTCCCTGCACTGCTGTGCTATGATTTTCGCATCAACATACCGCAACCACTAAAAAGGTCGAATCCATGATCAGCTTCGCTGGAAAAACAGCCATCGTCACCGGCGCCGGCGGCGGCCTCGGGCGCTGTTACGCGCTGGAACTGGCGCGCCGCGGCGCGCGCGTCGTCGTCAA
>DOUW01000020.1 GCA_003520365.1 Massilia sp. | reverse complement strand
GATTGGCCCAGCTGGACCAGGAAATCGGTCGCCATCGCCGGGCTGAAACGCTCGGCGTCCGGCGAGCCCAGCACCAGCAGGCCGAAGGTCTTGCCCTCGGCGACCAGCGGCAGCAGCACGATCGAGCGCACGGCGGCGGCGTCGTCGAGCCAGCGCACCGCCTCGAAGTCCTTGTTCGGGCCGCAATAAGGTGCGCGCAGGCTGGCGGCGAACAGGCGCGCGTCCTCGGCCACGCCGGCCGCGAACCAGCTCTCCGCATGCTCAGGCGCCACGTTCCACAGGCGCAGCGTTGCCTGTGGCACAGCGAAATGCTCGATCAGGCCGTCGACCAGGTCGCGCGCCATCGCTGCGCCGCCGGTCGAGCGCAGCAGCGCCAGGTGCCAAGCGTGGAAACGGTTGAGGATGGTGTTGTTGTCGCTGGCGGTGCGCAGCAGGTCGGCGATACGCAGCTCGAGCGCGTTGTACTTGGCGCGCATCACTTCCATCTGGCGTTCCTGGAGCGATACCGTCTTGCCGGTGAGGGGGCTGGACAGCTTGACTTCGCCCAGCAGGCCGGCGTGTTCTTCGAAAAAGCGCGGATGGTCGGCCAGGTAGCGGGCGACGGCGGCGGAATCCAGGGTGACGGTCATGGGCGGAGCTTGCAAAAATGTGGTGTGCGCAATTTTACCCGAGCAGGGGAAGGCGGGCGGAAAAAAGGCGCCCGCGTCGGCGGCGCCAGATGCAGCAAGGGCGGACACCGTTGCCGGTGCCCGCCCTTGCGGTTCATGCGTGACGGGCCAGGGCCCGCGTCAGCTTAGAACGAGTGGTTGATGCCCAGGTCGTAGTAGTTGACCGAACGATCGTCGCGGAACTGAGCCTGTGGGCCGGTCTTGCGCGATGCGTCGATGTACAGGTAGGTACGCTTCGACAGGCTGTACTCGTAGCCCAGCGACATCTGCTTGGTCTTCTCGTAGTTGTCCGGATCCTTCTGGCCGTAGCCAACCAGGATCTTGCCCGGGCCCATGGTGTAGTTGGCGCCCAGCACCCAAGCATTGGTCTTAGGACCAACGCGGACACCGTTGTACACCGGCAGGGTGCCAGCGATGTTGTCCTGGTCCTGGCGGGTGAACAGGGCCATCAGTTTCAGTTCCGGGGTTGCCATGAACGAGCCGGCGATCGACATGACCTTGGACTCGACGGCGTTACGCTCGTAACCCAGCATCAGGGCCGCAGGGCCGTTGTTGTAGGTAGCCGAGATCGAGAACGGGTTGGCCGAAGCTTCCGAGCCAGCCGGGTATTGGGTGCCGACGGAACCGCCGTTGTTTTCCTTGGTGGCGATCGCGGCGTTCAGCTGGAAGCCGCCGGTGACCGGCGAGTTGTACCAGAAGGCGTTCGACCAGCGGTTGTTCGACGAGCCAGGCGCGTCCAGCGGTGCCGAGGTGTAGCCGGCGACAGCCAGGTCGGTGTAGAAGCCGCCGGTGTTCGGCAGTGCGTGCCACGGCTCGAAGGCGCCGATGGTTTCCTGGTACGGGGTCAGGCCGCGACCGATGCGGACCATACCGAAGTCACCCTGCAGGCCGACGCGGCTCTGGCCCTGGAACAGCGGGCGCGAACCGTTTTCGACGGTGCCGGTGTCCGACTCGTAGCGGATTTCCAGTTGGAACAGAGCTTTCAGGCCGTTGCCCAGGTCTTCGGTGCCCTTGAAGCCCAGGGTGTTGGCGGCGCGCTTGCCGATGCTCAGGGTGTCGCCGCTGCGCTTCTGCACGCCAGCGTCGATGGTGCCGTAGATCTGAACGGCGGTTTGTGCGTGGGCAACGCCGGCGAAAGCGCCAACAAGAGCGACTGCCATCAGTGACTTTTTCATTTATTCGTATCCTCTTATAAGGTGAATCGGGGATCCAGAGAGCATTGAGACGTTATTGGTTTGCTGAACACTCGGACGAGTGAACAGTAATTGTTTAATGCGTCAAGATTGCCGGATTGGTTAATTATGCGGGCTGGACTTGGTGGAAAGCCAATTTAACCAATCGTGCTGTTGTATTTTCGAAACGTCGCCTGCCGGTTTTCGCACCATCGAAGTGCTTGCCGTAGTGCAATTTTGCTGAGTTCCGCTCCGTTTCGGTGCCCTTGTTCGGCGTCAATCATCGAGCTGTTCGGGACGTGGCGTGCCCGGGGCTGGCTTAGACTTCCCTCGAACCGCAGCGGTGTGGGCGTGATTTTCGTACTTCTTGTATATTGGCAACTTTGGCCGCGGCAACGTGCTGCCATCATCCTGCCGATCTCGATCGCGCCCACGCTGCCCACCCCACTCGTAAAAGACCCGACCGATGGCTAATCGTGAAGAACTGGCGATCATCCGTGGCGCCCGTGCCGGCCGCGCCGACGCCCAGCTGGCCCTGGGCAAACGCTATCTGTTCGGCAGCGCCGGCCTGCCGCAAAGCCTGCCGACCGCGCTGCACTGGCTCGACCGCGCCGCGCACCAGGGTTGCCTGGAGTCTTGCCAGCTGATCGGCAACCACGTGCCGCTCGAACTGGCGCGCCAGCATGGC
>DOUW01000179.1:1020-11416 GCA_003520365.1 Massilia sp. | reverse complement strand
GGTTGCCAATGCCCCGGCTGCGAACGCGCCGGCCGCGGTCGTCACCGCCACCCCGGCCGCAGCCGCCGCCGGCGCCAATACCCTGGTGCTGAACGTGCGCGAAGACTCGTGGATCGAAGTGCGTCCGCAGGGCGGCAAGGCCCTGATCTCGCGTCTGGTCAAGGCCGGCAGCACCGAGACGTTCGAGGTGCCGGGCAGCGCGACCCTGGTGGTCGGCAACCCGAAAGGCGTCTCGGCCACGCTGCGCGGCGCCGCCGTCGAGCTGCCGCAACTGCCGGGCAAGACGATCGCGCGCGTGACGATCAAGTAACGAACAGACCAGCGATCAACAAGCCGTACCTGCAAAGAATCGAAAGCCCAGAATGACTTCAACGAACCTGCCCATTCCATCCGGTCCGATGGCGCGCCGCGCCAGCCGCCGCGTGCTGGTCCAGCACGGCGCGCGCAAGGTCTGGATCGGTGGCGACGCCCCGGTCGTCGTGCAGTCGATGACCAACACCGACACCGCCGACGTGATCGGCACCGCGATCCAGATCAAGGAGCTGGCGCGCGCCGGTTCCGAGATGGTGCGCCTGACCGTCAACAATCCGGAAGCCGCGGCCGCCGTGCCCCTCATCCGCGAACAGCTCGACAAGATGGAGGTGGATGTGCCGCTGGTCGGCGACTTCCACTATAACGGCCACCTGCTGCTGCGCGACTTTCCCGAGTGCGCGCAGGCGCTGTCGAAGTACCGCATCAATCCGGGCAACGTGGGGCAGGGCGCCAAGCGCGACACCCAGTTCGCCCAGATGATCGAAGTGGCGATGAAGTACGACAAGCCGGTGCGCATCGGCGTCAACTGGGGCAGCCTGGATCAAAGCCTGCTGGCGCGCATCATGGACGAGAACGCCGCACGCGCGAACCCGTACAGCGCCCAGGCCGTGATGTACGAGGCCCTGATCACGTCGGCGATCGAGAACGCGGTCAAGGCCGAGGAGATCGGCCTGGCCAGGGACAAGATCATCCTGTCGTGCAAGGTGTCGGCGGTGCAGGACCTGATCGCGGTCTACCGCGAACTGGCGCGCCGCTGCGACTATCCGCTGCACCTGGGCCTGACCGAGGCCGGCATGGGCAGCAAGGGCATCGTCGCCTCGACCGCGGCCCTGTCGGTGCTGCTGCAGGAAGGTATCGGCGACACCATCCGCGTTTCGCTGACCCCGGAACCGGGCGGCGACCGCACCAAGGAAGTCGTGGTGTCGCAGGAAATCCTGCAGACCATGGGCCTGCGCAAGTTCACCCCGATGGTGATCGCCTGCCCGGGCTGCGGCCGCACCACCTCGACCGTGTTCCAGGAACTGGCGGACAATATCCAGACTTTCCTGCGCGAGCAGATGCCGGAGTGGAAGAAGGTGTATCCGGGCGTGGAGGCGATGAACGTGGCCGTGATGGGCTGCATCGTCAACGGTCCGGGCGAGTCGAAGCACGCGAATATCGGCATCAGCCTGCCGGGCACCGGCGAATCGCCGGCCGCGCCGGTGTTCGTCGACGGCCAGAAGGTCGCCACGCTGCGCGGCGAGCGGATCGTCGAGGAGTTCCAAAACATCGTTCTGGAGTATGTGAAGAAGAATTACAGCAAATAAGGTAGGGTGGGTTCTCGAACCCACCGGTCGTGCCGTTGCGTACCGTAGCGCGTGACGACGCCCGATTGATCGAATGCCGTACCGGTGGGTTCAAGAACCCATCGTACAGAACCGAAGAACGCAAACATGTCCAAACCCGAAAAAATCGCCGCCATCAAAGGCATGAACGACATCCTCCCGGCCGATGCGCCGCTGTGGGAGCTGTTCGAAAACACCGCCGAAACGATCCTGAAAAGCTACGGCTACCAGAAGATTGTCACCCCCATCGTCGAGGAAACCCGCCTGTTCGCGCGCGCCATCGGCGCCGTGACCGACATCGTCGAGAAGGAAATGTATTCCTTCGAGGATTCGATGAACGGCGACCAGCTGACCCTGCGCCCGGAAGGCACGGCCGGCGTGGTGCGCGCGGTGATCGAGCATAACCTCGTCTACGAAGGTCCGAAGCGCCTGTGGTACAAGGGCCCGATGTTCCGCCACGAGCGTCCGCAGCGCGGCCGCTACCGCCAGTTCTTCCAGTTCGGCGCCGAAGCCGTGGGCTTTGCCGGTCCGGACATCGACGCCGAGCTGATCATGCTGTGCCGCCGCCTGTGGGACGACCTGGGCCTGCAGAACGTGCGCCTGGAACTGAACTCGATCGGCAACGCCGAGGAGCGCAACCGCCACCGCGCCGACCTGATCGCCTATTTCGAACAGCACATGGACGTGCTCGACGCCGAAGCCAAGCGCCGCCTGCACAGCAACCCGCTGCGCATCCTGGACACCAAGAACCCGGCCATGCAGGAGATGGTCAATGGTGCCCCCCAGTTGCTGGCTTACCTCGGCGAGGAGTCGCTGGCCCACTTCAACGGCCTGAAAAAACTGCTCGACCGTAACAACGTGCAGTACACCGTCAACCCGCGCCTGGTGCGCGGCCTCGATTACTACAACCGCACCGTGTTCGAGTGGGTCACCGACGAGCTGGGCTCGCAGGGCACGATCTGTGCCGGCGGCCGCTACGATCCGCTGATCGAAACCTTCGGCGGCAAGAACACGCCGGGCGTCGGTTTCGCGATGGGCATCGAGCGCATCATCGAGCTGATGAAGTCCAAGGGCGAGCCGCTCCCGCCGAGCGGGTGCGACGTCTATATGGTGCACCAGGGCGAGGAAGCCCAGATGCAGGCCTTCATCCTGGCCGAGCGTTTCCGCGATGCCGGCCTGGATGTTGTGCTACATTGCGCAACGCCGAGCGGCGCGGGCAGCTTCAAGAGCCAGATGAAGAAGGCCGACGCCAGCGGCGCCGCGTTCGCGGTCATCCTCGGCGAAGACGAGGTCGCCAACAGCGTGGCGGCGGTGAAGTCGCTGCGCGCGGTCGAGAGCCAGTCCGGCGAGCAGCAGCAGGCCAGCGTGCCCTTCGACGCGGTGGTCGACCACGTGGTCGACGCCATCATCGGCGCGCACGACCATGACCACGACCACGTGCATTACCACCCGTAAGACAGTACCAGAAGCATTCAAGTCTCCGATTCATCGATAACTATTAGACGAACCATGGCATACGACCTCGAAGAACAAGAACAGATAGCCTCCTTCAAGGCCTTCTGGTCCAAGTACGGCAACCTGATCACCTGGGTGCTGATCATCGCGCTCGGCTCCTTCGCCGCCTACAACTTCTGGAACCAGCACGTGCGCAAGCAGTCGGTGGAAGCGTCGGCGCTGTACGACGAATTGACCGATGCCGTCACCGCGAACGACAACGCCAAGGTCCAGCGCGTCGCGTCCGACATCCAGGACAAGTTCAAGCGCACCGCCTACGCCCAGATGAGCGCCCTGGGCGCGGCCAAGACCGCCTTCGAGGCGAACGACCTGAAGACCGCCAAGACCCAGCTGCAATGGGTGGTCGACAACGGCGACGACGAATACCAGTCGGTCGCCAAGCTGCGCCTGGCCGGCGTGCTGCTGGACGAGAAGAACTATGACGGCGCCATGAAGCTGCTGGACGGTAAGTTCCTGCCGCAGTTCTCCGCCGAGGTGCAGGACCGCAAGGGCGACGTGCTGGTCGCGCAGAACAAGATTGCCGATGCGCGCAACGCCTACGTGGCCGCGCTGGCCGCCATGGGTCCGAAGCATCCGGGCAGCCAGCTGGTGCGCATCAAGCTCGAAGCGATCGGCGGCAGCGCCCCGGCCGAGCCGAAGGCAGCGTAATCCTGCACTTGAATTAAGGTAACCCCACAGCCAGGGCCTGCCTTCCGGCAGGCGCTGGCTTTGCGTCCTTATACACTTCAGACTAAGAACAAGGCTAAAGAAAATGCGTATTACCCGTAAGCTGGTTGGTGTCGGTGTCCTGGCCCTGATGACGGGCTGCTCGACCTTGAGTTCGCTCAACCCGTTCTCCTCGAAGGACAAGACCAACGAGCCGGCCAAGCTGGAAGAACTGAAAGCGACCATGGCCGTGCGTACCGCGTGGAAGCTCGACATCGGCAAGGCCCGGGGCTACCAGTTCTCGCCTGCGCTGGCCGGCAATACCCTGGTCGTGGCCAGCGCCGACGGCGCCATCGCCCGTGTCGAAGCGCTCGATGGCCGTGCGATGTGGCGCATCAAGGCCGGTTCGAACCTGACCGCCGGCGTGGGCACCGACGGCAACGTGATCGTCGTCGGCGGCGCCAAGGGCGTCCTGATGGCCTTCGACATGGACGGCAAGGCGCTGTGGAAATCCCAGCTGTCGAGCGAAATCCTGTCGAGCCCGGCCGTGGGCGAGGGCGTCGTCGTGGCGCGCTCGATCGACAACCGCATCGTCGGCATCGACGCCAGGACCGGCGAGACGAAGTGGACCGTGCAGCGCCCGTCGCCGCCGCTGACCCTGCGCAATGCGCCGGGCATGGTGGTGCACGACCGCGACGTGATCGTCGCCCAGCCGGCCGGCAAGCTGACCTCCTTCCTGCTCGCCACCGGCGCCCCGCGCTGGGAAGTCGAAGTGGGCGTGGCGCGTGGCGCCACCGAACTGGAGCGCGTCACCGACATCGGCGGCGCACCGGTGATCTTCGAATCCGACGTCTGCGCCGTGTCCTACCAGGGCCGCGTCTCCTGCTTCGACCTGGCCTCGGGCTCGCCGCGCTGGAACCGCGACCTGTCCTCGGAAGTGGGCGTGGCCGTCGACCAGCGTTTCGTCTTCGCCGCCGACGACCGGGGCGCGCTGCACGCGTTCGCCCGCGACACCGGCACCAGCGTCTGGAAGAACGACAAGCTTGCCTTCCGCGGCCTGTCGACTCCGCTGTCCTACGGCCGCGCGGTCGCGGTCGGCGACTACCAGGGTTATATCCACTTCCTGTCGCGCGAGGACGGCGTCTTCCTGGCGCGCGCGGCGCTTGACGGGAGCGCCGTCAGCGGCACGCCGCTGGTGGCCGGATCGAACCTGATTTTTCAAACACAAAATGGAACTGTGGCCGCGATCGCGGTCGAATAGAATAAATACATGAAGCCGGTAATTGCACTCGTTGGTCGCCCGAACGTCGGAAAGTCGACCCTATTCAACCGCCTGACCCGTTCGCGCGACGCGCTGGTGGCCGACCTCCCTGGCCTGACGCGCGACCGCCACTACGGCGAAGGGCGCATCGGCGAGCGTCCGTTCCTGGTCATCGACACCGGCGGTTTCGAGCCGGTCGCGAAGGAAGGGATCATGCACGAAATGGCGCTGCAGACGAAGCAGGCGGTGGCGGAAGCCGACATCGTCGTCTTCATCGTCGACGGCCGCCAGGGCCTGACCCCGCATGACAAGACCATTACCGACTTCCTGCGCAAGTCCGGCCGCAAGGTCATGCTCGTCATTAACAAGTCAGAGGGCATGAAATACACCTCGGTCACCGCCGAGTTCTACGAGCTGGGCATGGGCGATCCTTACGTCATCTCGGCCGCCCACGGCGACGGCGTGCACGACCTGGTCAACGAGGCGCTCGACCTGGCCTTTGCCCAGCGTCCGGAAGACGAAGAGGAGCTGGAGCCCGCCGACCGCGGCGTGAAGATCGCCCTGGTCGGCCGTCCGAACGTCGGCAAGTCGACCCTGATCAACACCCTGGTCGGCGAGCAGCGCGTGATCGCCTTCGACATGCCGGGCACCACCCGCGACTCGATCGAGGTCCCGTTCGAGCGCGACGGCAAGCACTACACCCTGATCGACACCGCCGGTATCCGCCGCCGCGGCAAGGTGTTCGAGGCGATCGAGAAGTTCTCGGTCGTCAAGACCCTGCAATCGGTGTCGGAAGCGAACGTGGTCGTGCTGATGCTCGACGCCCAGCAGGACATCTCGGAGCAGGACGCCCACATCGCCGGCTTCATCCTGGAGTCGGGCAGGGCGCTGGTGGTGGCCGTCAACAAGTGGGACGGCCTGACTTCCGACCAGCGCGACCAGGTCAAGATGGACATCGACCGCAAGCTCGACTTCCTCGGCTTTGCCGAGCTGAAGTTCATCTCGGCGCTGAAGGGCACCGGCATCAAGCAGCTGATGACCGCGGTCGACGCGGCCTATGCGGCGGCCACCGCGAACCTGTCGACGCCGCGCCTGACGCGCGCGCTGCAGGAAGCGATCGAGAAGCAGGAGCCGAAGCGCAAGGGCAGCACCCGTCCGAAGATGCGCTATGCCCACCAGGGCGGCCAGAACCCGCCGGTCATCGTCATCCACGGCAATGCGCTGGAAGGGGTCACCGAGCCCTATAAACGTTACCTGGAAAAGCACTTCCGCGACACCTTCAGCCTGGTCGGTACGCCCCTGCGCATCGAGCTGCGCAGCGGAAAGAACCCGTTTGCCAAGGAACAGAAATAGTCGGACTGAAATGCAGGCGAGAAATCGGCCACGCATGGGCCTGTTTAATAAATCCTTAAGTCTAGCAGTACGACAAAAAGCATTAAAACAGGTTACAGTAACCGCAGGCCATCATTCGCAAAGCTGAATCTTGCCCCGTGCACTTGAAAAGGAGGCATTTGCCTCCAATTTTTAAACTACAACAACATTACGGAGCTGTTATGAGCAATAAAGGGCAACTGTTACAAGACCCATTCCTCAATGCCTTGCGCAAAGAGCATGTACCCGTCTCGATCTACCTCGTCAACGGGATCAAACTGCAGGGCCATATCGAGTCCTTCGACCAGTACGTCGTCCTGCTCCGCAATACCGTGACCCAAATGGTGTACAAGCATGCCATTTCCACCGTCGTGCCGGCCCGCGCCGTCAATCTCAACCTCGATTCCGAAGCTGAGTAAGGCCGATGGCTGACGCCCCCGGCACTCCCATGCTGCGCGCCGCGCTGGTCGGCGTCGATTTTGGCGCCGTCGACTTCGGCGCCAGTCTCGAAGAGCTGGCCTTGCTGGCGCGCTCCGCCGGCGCGGAGCCGATCACCACGATCACCGCTAAACGCGCCAGCCCGGATCCCGCGTATTTCGTCGGCAGCGGCAAGGCCGACGAAATCGCCCAGGCAGCCACCGTCGACCACGTCGACATCGTCATCTTCAACCACGCACTGTCGCCCGCGCAGCAGCGTAACCTCGAACGCCGCCTGAACCGCCGCGTCATCGACCGCACCAGCCTGATCCTCGACATCTTCGCCCAGCGCGCCAAGAGCCACGAGGGCAAGCTGCAGGTGGAGCTGGCCCAGTTGCAGCACCTGGCCACGCGCCTGATCCGCGGCTGGACCCACCTTGAACGCCAGAAGGGCGGTATCGGCCTGCGCGGTCCCGGCGAAACCCAGCTCGAGACCGACCGCCGCCTGATCGGCGAGCGCGTCAAGGCATTGCGCGCCCGCCTGACCAAGCTGCGCAAGCAGCACGAGACCCAGCGCCGCGCGCGCAACCGCAACGCCACGTTCTCGGTGTCGCTGGTCGGCTATACCAATGCCGGCAAGTCGACCCTGTTCAATACGCTGACCAAGGCCGGCGTCTACGTCGCCAACCAGCTGTTCGCGACCCTGGACACCACCAGCCGCCGCCTCTACCTGAACGACGAGGTCGGCAGCGTGGTGATCTCCGACACCGTCGGTTTCGTCCGCGAGCTGCCGCACCAGCTGGTCGCCGCCTTCCGCGCCACGCTGGAGGAAACCATCCATGCCGACCTGCTGCTGCACGTGGTCGACGGTTCCTCGGACGTGCGCATGGAGCAGATCGAACAGGTCAACGACGTCCTGCGCGAAATCGGCGCCGACCATATTCCCCAGATCCTTGTATGGAACAAGATTGATGCGGCCGACCTCCAGCCAGGGGTCGAACGTGATGAATATGATAAAATCAGCCGCGTTTTTATCAGCGCCCGCAGCGGCGCCGGCCTCGATCTGCTGCGTGATGCGATCGTCGAGGCAGCCTCGCAGGGAGCCCCGCAAGACGCATTCGAGGCTTCTTCCGCGCCAGGCCTGAGCCCTGAAAACGAAGAGCAGGACGATGCCGCGCCGGATTTCTCCCCGGAGAATCCCGGCGAAAGTATTCCAACCTCCACCCATCTCGGGCCCCATTAAAAGCCTATGTTCGTTTCCTTACTTAAACGGTTCGGCCTCAAATTGTCGCTGAACGATCCACGTTGGGGCCATCGCCCCGACGGTGACCACAAGGCCCAGGAGGGCCGCCGTCCGGGTGAAGGTCCACCCGACCTTGACCAGATGTGGCGCGACTTCAATGCGCGCCTGAACCGCCTGTTCGGCAGCCGCGGCAACAACGGCGGCGACGCCGGCGGCCCCTACCGCGGGGAGGGGCGCGGCACCGGCATCACCGCCACGGTGATCGCCTTCATCATCGCCCTGATCTGGCTCGCCAGCGGCGCCTTCATCGTCCAGGAGGGCCAGGTCGGCGTCGTGACCACCTTCGGCCGCCTGTCGCATACCACCGGCGCCGGTTTCAACTGGCGCTGGCCGGCCCCGATCCAGGCCCACGAGACCGTCAATGTCTCGCAGGTCCGCACCGCCGAGATCGGCTACCGCGACAACGTGCGCAACAAGCAGCCCAACGAGTCGCTGATGCTCACCGACGACGAGAACATCATCGACATCCAGTTCGCAGTCCAGTACACCCTGAAGGATCCGGTGGCCTGGGTCTTCAACAACCGCGAGCAGGACCTCACGGTGCAGCAGGTCGCCGAGACCGCGATCCGCGAAGTGGTCGGCAAGAGCAAGATGGACTTCGTGCTCTACGAGGGCCGCGAGAAGGTCGCCGTCGACGTCCACAACATGATGCAGCAGATCGTCGACCGCTACGCGCTCGGCGTCCTGATCACCAACGTGACGATGCAGAACGTGCAGCCGCCGGAGCAGGTGCAGAACGCCTTCGACGACGCCGTCAAGGCCGGCCAGGACCGCGCCCGCGCCCGCAACGAGGGCGAGGCGTATGCCAACCAGGTGATTCCGCAGGCTAGAGGCGCCGCCTTCCGCCTGCAGCAGGACGCCGAAGCCTACCGCTCGATGGTGGTCGAGAACGCGACCGGTAACGCGGCCCGCTTCAACCAGGTGGTGGTCGAGTACGCCAAGGCCCCGGCCGTGACGCGCGACCGCATGTACCTCGACACCATGCAGCAGATCTTCAGCAACACCAGCAAGGTGATGGTCGATGCCAAGTCCGGCTCGAACCTGCTGTACCTGCCGCTCGATAAACTGATTGCCCAGGTGTCCGCGAACAGCGCCGCCGTCGGCAGCGCCCATTCCGGCCCGGTGCAGTCGCCGCAGCAGGATTCGGCGTCGTCGCAGGCAGTGACCCAAGCCCTGGATGCGGTGCGTCAGCGCGACAGCCGCAGCCGCGATACCTCACGTGACCGGGAGACCCGTTGATGAACCGCCTCGTAACCCTTTTCGTGGCGGGCTTTATTGCCCTGATGTTGCTGTCCTCGACCGTCTTCGTGGTCGACCAGCGCCGTTTCGCCATCGTCTTCGCCCTGGGCGAAGTACGCGAGGTGATCGCCGAGCCGGGCCTGCACTTCAAGCTGCCGCCGCCGTTCCAGAACGTGCTCTATCTCGACAAGCGCATCCTGACCCTGGATACGCCGGACGCCGACCGCTTCATCACGTCCGAAAAGAAGAACATCCTGGTCGACGCCTTCGTCAAGTGGCGCATCGTCGAGCCGCGCCTGTACTACGTCAGCTTCAGCGGCGACGAGCGCGCCGCGCGCAACCGCATGTCGCAGATCGTCAAGGCGGCCCTGAACGACGAAATCACCAAGCGCACCGTGCGCGAAGTGATTTCCGGCGAACGCGGCCGCGTGATGGATGCGGTGCGCGACAAGGTCGTGGCCGAGGCCAAGCAGATCGGTGTCGGCATCGTCGACGTGCGCCTCAAGCGCGTCGACTACATCGACCAGATCAACGACTCGGTCTACGACCGCATGCGCGCCGAGCGGGTTCGCGTAGCGAATGAACTGCGTTCGACCGGCGCCGCCGAATCCGAACAGATCCGCGCCGACGCCGACCGCCAGCGCACCGTGATCCTGGCCGAAGCCTTCCGCGAAGCCGAGAAGGTCAAGGGCGAGGGCGATGCGAAAGCGTCCGCGATTTATGCGGAAGCGTTTGGGAAGAACCCGGAGTTCTACAAGTTCTACCGTTCGCTCGAAGCCTATCGCGCCAGCTTCAAGGACCAGGGCGACGTGATGGTGATCGACACGAATTCGGAGTTCTTCAAGTACTTCAAGAATCCGGGCAGCAAGTAAAAAGGAAGCCGCGCTCAGCGCGGCTTTTTTTTTTACTTGCGCGTAGGGTGGGCGCCCCTGTGCCCACGCGTAAACGTCGAGCAGATGAGACGTCAACAAGGCCGACGGGACGCATGCGTCACGCGTGGGCACAGGG
>DOUW01000179.1:507-989 GCA_003520365.1 Massilia sp. | reverse complement strand
GGCACAGGGGCGCCCACCCTACGTTTGAATCGAGGGCACGGAGGGGCTTGATTCGCCCCATGAATGGCATATACAACCGATTTCCAGTCGCCATTTGGCAACTTGCCAAGCCCATCTGACATCATCGGCCGCCTGTCCCGTTTCATTTTCGGGTAAAATTGCCGATTCGGCGCTGACTTCGTCTTGCACGAGCACGCCACATTGCCTCATCTTTAACAACTCATCCGCTGTCGCCCATGCCGAACTGGCTTTTGCCTGAGAATATCGCCGACGTCTTGCCGTCCGAAGCGCGCAAGATCGAGGATCTGCGCCGCCTGATGCTCGACACCTTCCGCCTGTACGGCTACGAGCTGGTCATGCCGCCGATGCTCGAATACGTCGAGTCGCTGCTCGCCGGCGCCGGCCAGGACACCGACCTGCGCACCTTCAAGCTGATCGACCAGCTGTCCGGCCGCCTGCTCGGCCTGCGCGCCGACATGACG
>DOUW01000179.1:0-469 GCA_003520365.1 Massilia sp. | reverse complement strand
CCCGCGAGCCGATCCAGATCGGCGCCGAGATCTACGGTCACGCCGGCCTCGAAGCCGACGCCGAGATCCAGGAACTGGCATTGAGCTCGGTCGCGCTGGCCGGTTTCACCGACGTGCGCCTCGACATGTCCCACGTCGGCATACTGCGTGCGCTGCTGGCCGAAGACCAGGCCGCGCACCGCGACGAAACCCGGATCACCGCGCTGCTGCGCGCCAAGGACGTGCCGGGCCTGGAAGAAATCACCCGCGATTACGCACCGGCGACGCGCGACGCGCTGCTCGCGCTGCCGAACCTGTACGGCGACGTCGAGGTGCTGGCGAAGGCGAAGGACGTACTGCCGGCGCTGCCCGGCGTCACCCGCGCGCTGGCCGAACTGGCCGCGCTGGCGGCATCGGCCATCGGCCGCGCCGAGGTGGCGATCGACCTGGCCGACCTGCGCGGCTACCAATACGAAAGCGGCGCCATGTT
>DOUW01000180.1:430-3013 GCA_003520365.1 Massilia sp. | reverse complement strand
TCATGGCATTTGCCTCCGTCAGTCATTGCACCGGTAGGCGCAGAGTGGCTCCGGCCCCCGCGGGGGCGGCGCGGGGGCGGGCATGAGCGAACTGATGCAGGTGTTGCAGCCGCCCGGCTGGCCGCGCCCGAAGGGCTACGCCAACGGCGTGGCGGCGCGCGGCTTGCAGGTGCACGTCAGCGGCATGGTCGGCTGGGACGCCGAAGGACGCTTCCATTCGGACGACTTCGTCGCCCAGACGCGCCAGGCGTTGGCGAACATCGTCGCCGTGCTGGCCGAGGCCGGCGCCGGACCCGGGCATATCGTGCGCATGACCTGGTACGTGCTCGACAAGCGCGAATACCTGGGCGCCGGCGCGGCGCTGGGCGCGGCCTACCGCGAGGTGATCGGGTGCCATTACCCGGCGATGAGCGCGGTGCAGGTGGCGGCGCTGATGGAGGACCGGGCGAGGGTGGAGATCGAGGTGACGGCGGTGATCCCGGACAACTCGCCTGACAATTCGTCTGACAACCCGCCCGACTGAGCGCCGTCATGGGGGCGTTTCTGGTACGGTTGTTTTAAACGTAACATTGGAGCGACCATGAACCAGATCGTACGTGTAGTGGAAAAAATCGAAGACGCCGAGGCCGCGCGCCAGGCGCTGCTGGCGGAGGGATTTGACGCGAACGGGATCGAGATCAGCCATACCGGCGACGAGGCCGGCCCGTCCGAGGCGAATTTCACGGTGGGCGATTCGCCGGCAGTGAAGGGCGGCACCGACTACAAGGACGTGTACACGCCGGGGTTGGAGATCAGCAAGTGCGTCATCACCGTCACCGCGGCGAACGCCGCCCAGTTGGAGCGTGCCGCGGCGATCCTCGAGCACCACGGTGCCAAGGACAACGACCCGGCGCACGCCGCGGCCCGGCGCAGCGGGATGGCATAACGTTGAAGCGAGCGGAAGGGACGTAGGGTGGGCGCCCCGTGCCTACGCGTGAACGATGCGTCGACGCAGCGCTTCATGGCCGCCAGTACGAGGCAGGCTTTACTCGTGGGCACGGGGAGCTTCATGGAAGCCAACATGACGCGGACGTCACGCGTGGGCACGGGGCGCCCACCCTACGCTATATTAGCTCCAGCTCAGATCCGTCTTGCTTAGCGGCAGCTCACGCACGCGCTTGCCGGTCGCCGCGAAAATCGCATTGCAGACGGCCGGCGCCAGCGGCGGCAGGACCGGTTCGCCCAGGCCCGTCACCGGGTAGTCCGTCTTCAGGAAGTGGATGTCGATCTTCGTGGGCGTGTCCGGCATGCGCAGCAGCTGGTAGTCGTGGAAGTTGCTCTGCACGACGCGGCCCTTGTCGATGTTCAGCTCCGGGAGCATCAAGGTCGACAGGCCGTCGATCACCGAACCCTGCACCTGGTTCTCGGCGCCGCTCAGGTTGACGATCTGGGCGCCGATGTCGCTTACCACCACCACGCGGTCGACCTTCAGCTGGCCTTCCTTGGACACCGTCACCTCGGCCACTTCGGCCACGTAGCCGCGGTGGCTGAAGTGGAAGGCGACACCCGCGCCCTGGCCGGGGCCGAACTTGCGCTTGCCCCAGTCCGCCTTCTCGGCCACGGCTTTCAGCACGTTGCGCATGCGCGATACGCTGTAGGGTTGGCCGCGCTCGCCGGTGCCCGGCACGATGTCCTTGTCGCCCAGCAGTTCGAGACGGAACGCGACCGGATCGCGGCCGGCCGCATGGGCCAGCTCGTCGATGAAGCTGTGGAAGACCCAGGAGAACACGCTGCTGCCCGGCGCGCGCCACGGTCCCATCGGGATGCGGCATTCGAGCGCGGTCTGTTCCAGCAGGCAGTTGCCCAGCCAGCGGCCCGGGAACTCGTCGCCGGACAGGCTGCCGCCGCTGCCCGGCTGCAGGATCGACTTGCCCTCGCGTTCGACGCGGTTGGCGAAGGTGACGAAGTGGTTGTGCCAGCCGACCAGCTTGCCATTGGCGTCGACTCCGCCGCGCAGGTGGTGGAAGCCGCCCGGTCGGAAATGGTCGTGCTGCAGGTCGTCCTCGCGGGTCCAGGTCAGCTTGACCGGCGCGCCGGCTTTCTGCGCAATCGCGGTGGCTTCGACGATGAAGTCGGAACTTAAGCGCCGGCCGAAGCCGCCGCCGCTGCGGATGATGTGCAGCGTGATCTTTTCCTTCGGAATGCCGAAGGTCGTGGTCACCAGGGCCTGGCCGGAACCGGGGTTCTGGGTCGGCGCCCACAGCTCCAGCGTGCCGTCCTGCTTGAACCAGGCGGTGCAGTTCTGCGGCTCCATGCTGGCGTGCGAGATGAAGGGGTAGCTGTAGCTCGCTTCGACCGTTTTCGCGGCGCCGGCGAATGCCTGCGCCACGTCGCCGTCCTTGCGCAGCGTGGTCGTGCCCGGCTTGCCGGCGGCCGCCTTGGCCTGGGCCGCGAAGTCCGCCCAGCCGTGGTTCGCGCCGACGCCTTCGTCCCACTTCACTTCCAGCGCGCGGCGCGCCTTGAAGGCGGCCCAGGTCGAGGTGGCGACGATCGCCACGCCCGGGCGCAGGCCGTTCAGGTTGTCGGTGCCCTCGACGATGAAGG
>DOUW01000180.1:0-224 GCA_003520365.1 Massilia sp. | reverse complement strand
TGATGCCGAACAGCGGCTTGCCGCTGACGATGGCCGCGTTGTCGACGCCGCCGATGCGGGTGCCCAGCAGCTTGTAGCTGGCCGGGTCCTTCAGCTGGACCGTGGCCGCATCCGGCACCGGCAGGGTGGCGGCCAGCGGCACCAGGGCGCCGTAGCCGAGCTTGCGTTTCGAGGGGCCATGCACGACCGCGCCGTGGGCCGCGCCGCATTCGGACACCGGGACG
>DOUW01000181.1 GCA_003520365.1 Massilia sp. | reverse complement strand
CGGGTCGCGCGTGGGGATGTAGACGGCGCTGGCCGGCGCGCGCAGCACCGCGTCGAACGGGTCGGCGTCGAGGCGATCCTTCAGCACCAGCTTGCGCTCGCGGTTCGGCCCGGCCGGGCGCAGGCGGCCGCCATAGAAGGATTTGCTCGGCCATGCAGCCAGCTCCCGGTTCAGGCGGTAGGTATCGGTCAGCATCACGCTGTCGACGTTGTGCAGGGTGAGCTTGGCGAAGATCGAGCCGGGAATATCCTCCAGAATCGAGCGCGCCAGCAGCACCGGCGGCAACTGCTTCTGGTCGCCGATGAAGACGAAGCGCGCGCCGCGCCGCATCGCCATCAGGGCCAGCGGCAGGGTCACCTGGCTGGCCTCGTCGAAGACGACGGTGTCGAACTCGCAATTCTCGAGCCGGTAGGTGCAGGTGGCAAACGGGGTGGCGCCGACCACGTAGCCTTCCTCGGGCCGGCCGTGCCATTCGCCGAAACTGTCGGCCACGGTGACGCCGTCCAGGCCGAGCGCCTGGGTGGCGCGGCCGATCTTTGCCACCTTCACGCCTTGCGCCGCGATCTTGTTCAGCGCATTGTTTATCGCCATGTGGGTATGCGACGTCACCAGCACGCGCTCGCCGCGTTCGACCAGCAATCGCGCCGCCAGCGCCAGCACGCGCGTTTTACCCGTGCCGGGCGGACCCTGGATGCAGGCCACCTGCTCGGCCGCGACGATCTTGCCGACCGCCTCGGCCTGGGCCGGGTTCAGGCCCGCGGCCAGGGCCAGGCTTTCCGCTTCCTCGAAGTCGCGCGGATCGAAGCCGTCGTTGATGCGCCCATCGAGGAGCGGCATCAGGTAGCGGTGCGCGCGCGACGGCGGGATAGTCTGGCCGATATCGTCCAGGACCTCGTCGTAGTACCTGGACAGGTCGTAGTCGTCGGGGTCGGCATAGCAGGGCGCGCCCTGCGCCGCCTTGACCACGGCGCCGGCATGGCGCACGCGCAGCAGCCAGCGTTCCTCGTCCTCGGCCTCGAACGCGGCTTCGCGCGCCAGCATCGACGTGAGCGGCGAGCCGCAGTGCAGGCAGACCAGGTCGCCCTCGCGAAAGCGCGATTCGCCGTCGTCGACATAGGCCCACAGCGTGCCCTGCTCGGGTCCCGCTTCCAGCTTCAGGAAGCGTTGGCTCAGGCCTTTGCCGAGGCGGTCGGCCAGCGGCTGGCGCCAGACCTCGAACAGCTTTTCCTGGGCCGCCTCGCGCTCGGCCTGCACGAACGCACGCAGGCCGTCGAGCAGGCGCGCATGGCGGCGTGCGCGGTCGAGTGCTGCGGCTGCTTTGTCGGGAGGCTGGTGCATGGTCAGCGTTTGTCTGAAGCAAGGCTTATAAGACGGCGGCCCGGCGCCGTCAAGCGGCAGCGGGTAGCGCGCACGGCACGGCAGCGCCAGCGTGGTTTTTCGGCACGATGTAGGATGTCGTTTTTGCCAACCCGGGAGCCAGACCCATGAGCGCCAACCTGTACGACATCCCCCTGCGCCGCCTCGAAGGCCAAAGCGCCTCGCTGAACGACTACCGCGGCAAGGTCATGTTGATCGTCAACGTCGCCTCGCAATGCGGACTGACGCCGCAATACGCCGGCCTGGAAAAGCTGTTCGAGCACTACGAGGAGCGCGGCCTGGTCGTGCTGGGCTTCCCCTGCAACGACTTCGGCGCCCAGGAGCCGGGCAGCGAGACCGAGATCGCGGATTTCTGCCAGCGCAACTACGGCGTGCGCTTCCCGATGTTCGAGAAGGTCGAGGTCAACCGCGAGGCACGCCACCCGCTGTACCGCGAACTGGTGCAGGCCCAGCCGCAGGCGCGCCAGGCCGAGGGCAGCCAGTTCGCCGACAAGCTGGCCCAGCACGGTTTGACGCCGAAGAACCCGTCCGACGTGATGTGGAACTTCGAGAAATTCCTGGTCGACCGCGAGGGCAAGGTGATCGCCCGCTTCGCGCCGGACGTGAAGCCGGACGATCCGGCGCTGGTCGCGGCGATCGAGGCGGCGCTGGGCTGAATCACGCCGGTTCGACGCCGGTCATGCCGGAAGCCGGCGGCAGGATTTTTTGCTCTTCGATGAAGTCTGAACAATTCCCTCATCCAAGGAGAAGCACATGGCCTACGTCGATGGTTTCGTCATTCCCGTTCCCAAAAACAAGCTCGACGCCTACCTGGCCATGGCCAGGACGGCCGCCGCCATCTGGCGCGAGCACGGCGCGACCGAGTTCCGCGAATGCGTCGCGGACGACGTCCAGCCCGGCAAACTGACCTCCTTTCCGCAGAGCGTGAACCTGGAAGATGGCGAGGTGGTCGTCTTTTCCTGGATCGTCTATCCCTCGCGCGCAGTGCGCGACGCCGCCAACGACAAGGTCATGAAGGATCCGCGCATGGCCGAGTTCATGAAACCCGAGAACATGCCGTTCGACGGCAAGCGCATGATCTACGGCGGCTTCGACATGAAGGTCGACATGTAGGCTTGCGGTGTTCGCGCCGGCCGCCGCGTCCGGGTAAGCGCAAGAGCCCCGGCACGGCGGCTTTCAGCGCGCGCACGCCCCTGCATCAACAATTGTTTTATCTTATCAACAGTTGTTGAAATGTCTAACATGGCCGTCCCTTTTCTCTTGCTTTTTCCCAGCGAAAACAAGCGGCGCCTGCAAACCTTTCACCTCGCTAACGCGTTGCCGCAATCCATGTAAAAACAGTACAGTGGCGCAGATTTCGACAGTCCTGCGGAGGTTTGCGTGAACGACAGCCTGGATGCTTCACTGCCAAAGAAATTACTGCTCGCCACCGACCTGAGTGCGCGCTGCGACCGTCCGCTCGAGCGCGCCAGGCAGCTCGCGGCGCAGTGGCAGGCCGCGCTCGAGTTGTTGACCGTGCGCGAAGGCCCGCAAGTGCCGGCCGAAGTGGTGCAATGGCTGGCCGGGCCGGAAGCCAGTACCGAGGCCGAGTTCGATGCGCGGCGCGACATCGCCCGCGAGTTCGACGGCCGCGGCTGCCCGCCGCC
>DOUW01000182.1 GCA_003520365.1 Massilia sp. | reverse complement strand
GATGCGCAGCTCGACGCGGGCCGGCACCGCCAGCGACAGGCCGGTGAAGCCGGACACCTGGCGCGCCTGCTTGACGATGCGGCCGCTGCCTTGTACCTGCTCGCTGCCCCAGGACCAGGTCGCGGCGCCGGCCTGGACGGCGACGCCCAGGCTGGCGGCGATGCAGGCGGCCAGCAGGGTGCGGCGGGCGATGGAATAGAAAGTGGGCTTGTTCATGTTCTTGTCCTCACGGTTGTCGATGGTGAGACTGTAGCGAAGCGCAGCCGCGCCTGCGCCCGCTTTGCGACGAACTGCAGGGAAACGGAACTGGAATGCAGTTGGAAAGGATGACACGCCGCCAGGCCCGACCGGCCTGGTCATCCGGGGCCATCGTCCAAAATGGTGCGTGGCAGCAACGCAAAGGCGCCGAAAACGGCTTCATCCGCCCCAAATTGGTGCGTTGCGGTGCACGGTGCTGCCACATCCACTACAATCTTGCCCTTTTTGTCTCCGGCCAGCCCGGAAAGGATGTGGATCATGAATGCGGCCCTGTTCGTACTGGCCTTTTGCGTAGGCCTCTTTATCTCGGTGCAGGCAGCCGTCAACAGCCAGCTGGCAAACGCCCTGCACGCCAATTCGGTGGTGGCGGCCTTTATTTCGTTCAGCGTCGGCACGATCGTGCTCGGAATCGCGGCCTTTGCCCGTGGCGGCGTCGGCGAAGCCTTCGGCGCGCTGGCCCAGCAGCCCCTGTGGAAGCTGACCGGCGGCCTGCTCGGCGCAGCCTTCGTCTTCGGCACGGTATTCCTGGCGCCCCGTATCGGCTTGCTGAACCTGGTGGTGCTGGTGATCGCCGGCCAGCTCATGATGTCGATGGCGATCGACAACTTCGGCCTGGTCCACATGGCGGTGCGCAAGGTCTCCAGCATCCGCATGGCCGGCGCCCTGGTGGTGGTGGCGGGCGTGGCGCTGACCCTGTTTGGCGACAGGATCGTTGCCGCCTTGGGACGCTGAATAATTTCTATCCAGCAGATGCAATTTCTGGCGAGCATGGTTTTATAATGGTCGGCATTGTCTGAACGACACTTCGATTGATCAAAGAGCCACGCCAGATGGAATACCACCAGTCCTCGCAAATCCCCACGCTGTCGTATATCGAGAACGAAGACCACCCGGTCTTCGGCACGCTGGTCGAGCAGATCCTGCATCTGCTCAATTCGCGCCTGGTGTTCTCGGACATCATCATCCACCAGAACAGCCCGCTGATGCTGCGCCAGCCGAAGGGCCTGGTGGCGGTGACGGATTCGCCGATCACGAAGGAAGAGCTGGAAGAATTCTTCGACGTCATCGAGCCGAACTGGGCCGAGCGCATCGCCGACCGCGCTTTCGACCGCTCGATCGACCTGCACACGGCGCGCATCCGCGCCAACTGCTTCAGCTTCCAGGGCAAGAAGCGCCTGGGCTGCGTGATTCGCCGTTTCCCGAAGGAGCCGCTGCCGCTGGCCGAACTCGGCCTGTCGAGCGACGCCCAGGAATTCGCGCAGCTCTCCAGCGGCCTGGTCTTGATCATCGGCGACACCTGCCAGGGCAAGTCGACCACCATCGCCTCGATGATCGACGAGATCAACAAGCGCCGCTCTGGCCACATCATCACCATCGAAGACCCGGTCGAGACCCTGATCCCGCAGCGCAAGTGCATCATCACCCAGCGCGAAGTCGGCAAGGACGGCGACGTCGAGAGCTATTACCTCGGTGCGCTCGACGCGCTGCGCGAGCGCCCCGACGTGATCGTGATCGGCGAGATCCGCGACGCCCAGACCGCCCAGGAAGCGCTGGCCCTGGCCGAATCCGGTCCGCTGGTGCTGGCCTCGCTGCACGCGCGCTCGACCGAGATGGGCCTGCAGAAGATGCAGCGCCTGCTCGGCAACAGCGAATCCCAGGCCCAGGCCCTGGCGCACGCGCTGCGCGGCGTGCTGTGCCAGGCCCTGTTGCCTTCGCTCGACGCCAACCGCTACCACCTGGCCACCGAATGCCTGACCGTGAGCCCGGCGGTGGCGCGCCTGATCGAAGCCGGCGACCTGGGCGCGCTGCGCGAACACATGAACAGCGGCCGCGACCCGGGCAGCCACACGATGAACGCCTCGCTCGAACGCCTGCTGGCCGGCCACAAGGTCAGCGTCGAGGATGCGCGCAACGCGACCACGGATCGGGTCGGGTTCGCCGAGCTGGTTTGATGGCGGCGTAGGGCGAACGGCCCGGCAGCTCCGGCGCGACTGAACGCCCAGGCCTAGGCTTGACGCCTTACCAACTCGACCGGCACGCCGGCCCGCACTGTGTTGTGTACTTCGGCCACTGCGTCGGTTTCGCACAGCAGCCGCGCCAGCACGGAATGCGCGGCAGGGGAGGACACGCTTGCCCGGTAGGTAATGTTGGTGGCGGCGAGGCCGACCCCCGGAAACTCGGCGCTTGCTTCCACTTCGACGCCGTCGATCGGTACGCCGAGACGCTCGGCCTCGCGATACAGGTCATTGCAGTAGCAGGTTGCCAACGCGAGCATGAGAAACTCGCCGCCATTGATGGCAGAGCCTTTGCCCGCGCTCTTGGGCGGCACACGCAAGGGCTGGACCGAGTTGCCAGTCCGAACAGTCACGTCGTGTCCGGCGGCTGAGTTTGTGACAATCGCGGTGATCTGCATGGGTTCTCCATGGCGTCTTGCGCGGCCTGACGTGGGGCAAAGCGGCCGGCCGCGGCGGGATTGAAAAGGATTTGCGCCGCTTGCGCGTCACATCAGGGGGCGCCTTGCCTTGTAATAAACCGCTGGAATTCACGCAAGTACCCATATTACGCCAGCGGTGAAGCAGGCGCCGCCGATGGTTGCAACGGCCAATGGCGCGATCGCAGTGCCTTTTGCCACGACCTTTCTTACGCGTTCGAAGTATTGTTGTCTAGGCGATTGAAATTCGTATCGGTCGGAGGTGATCTCCATTTCCCTGAACGCCGCTAATCCAGCGGCACCGCCCGATACCGGTTCACCTGCGCACTGGACACTGGCGCCGCCGCATTGCCCCAGCTCGCGCGCAGGTAGGTGATCAGGATCGCGGCCTGGGTGTCGTCCAGCACATGGCTGAAGGGAGGCATGCCATAGGGGCGTGGGTTGCCGGCCGTGCCGGGCGGGAAGCCGCCATTCAGTACGACGCGGATCGCGTTCACCGGTTCCTCGAGCGTCAGGGCCCGGTTGCCGGCCAGCGCGGGGTAGGGGCCGAGGCCTTCGCCGCGCTCGCCGTGGCAGGCGGCGCAGTGCTGGCCGTACAGGCGCGATCCTTCCTGCAGCACCTGTTCCTCGGGCCGCGGGGCGGGCGTACGTTA
>DOUW01000183.1 GCA_003520365.1 Massilia sp. | reverse complement strand
CCCAGGCGCGCCGGGTCGAGCCCTTGGCGCCGGCGTGGCCCAGCTGGACGCCGATCTTCGCGTCGCTGTTGGCGTGCACGAAGTCGACGATGCGGCGCCAGGCCAGCGTGTGCACCGGCGAATACAGGCCCGGACAGCCGGGCGTGATGCGGGCATCGGCCGAGACGCAGGTCATTTCCGCCATCACCAGCGCGGCGCCGCCGAGGGCGCGCGCGCCCAGGTGCATCAGGTGGTAGTCGCCGACCGTGCCGTCGACGGCCGAGTACTGCGCCATCGGCGAGACGACGATGCGGTTCTTCAGCGTGACCCCGCGCACCCGGTAGGGCGTGAACATCGGCGGCGGCGCCGGTTCCGCAGACGGTGCAGCAACAGGCAGGCTCACCCCGGCCTGGACGCAGGCGCGTTCGGCCAGCCAGCGCTCGAAGCCGGCCACATAGGCCGGGTCGCGCAGGCGCAGGTTCTCGTGCGAGAGGCGCTGGCTGCGCGTGAGCAGCGAATACGCGAACTGCTCGGCTTCCATGGCGCTGTAGCGCTCGACGTTCTCGAACCACTCCATCGAGTTGCGCGCGGCGCTTTGCAGTTTCAGCACTTCGAGCGCGCGCGCCTCGCGGTAGCCGGCCAGCACCTCGGGCAGTTCGGCGACGCCGCGCCCGCTGCAGCGGCGCGCCAGCTCGATCGCGTCTTCCAGCGCCAGCTTGGTGCCGGAGCCGATCGAGAAGTGGGCGCTGTGGGCGGCGTCGCCGAGCAGGTCCAGCGGCACGCGGCAGCCGTCGACCTGTTCCCAGTGCACCCATTCGCCGCAGACGATGCGCGGAAAGCGCGTCCACATGCCTGAACCGCGCACGTGGCCGGCGGCCGCCATCAGCGGATGGCCGTCGAGGTGGCGCGCGAACAGGCGCTCGCAGAAGGCCAGCGTGTCCTCGACCCCGAGGTCCTCCAGCCCGCTGGCGCGCCATGCCTCGTCCGGCGTCTCGACGATGAAGGTCGAGGTCTCGCCGTCGTACTGGTAGGCGTGCGCCTGGAACCAGCCGTGCGGCGTATGCTCGAACGCGAACGTGAAGGCGTCGAACTTTTTCGTGGTGCCCAGCCACACGAAGCGGCAGTGGCGCTGCTCGACCTGCGGCTGGTAGACGGCCGCGTGGCGCGTGCGGATGCGGCTGTGGATGCCGTCGGCGGCCAGCACCAGGTCGGCCCGGTGGCGCCGCGCCAGTTCCAGTTCGTCCATGACCGGGCTGTCGAACAGCAGCCGCACGCCGAGCTCCTCGCAGCGCGCCTGCAGGATGGCCAGCAGGCGCTTGCGCGCGATGCCGCAGAATCCGTGGCCGCCGGAGACGATGGCGCGGCCCCTGAAATGGATGGCAATGTCGTCCCAGTGGTTGAAGGCGTTCAGGATGGCGCGGGCGGTGGGCGGATCGGCCGCCTCCAGGTTGCCCAGCGTCTGGTCCGAAAACACCACGCCCCAGCCGAAGGTGTCGTCACGGCCGTTGCGTTCGACCACCGTCACCTCGTGCGCAGGATCGTCCTGCTTGAGCAGCAGTGCGGCATACAGGCCGGCCGGTCCCCCTCCCACGCACACGATCTTCATTGCGGCTCCGGTTGTCTTTTCTACAGCATATTAGATGAGCAAATAGTTTAGATGTCAAATACTTCCACCGCATTGCAGGCTGCCATACACGGTTCGCTACCCGGTGTTGACCTGGCAGTTCGATTGGCTGTCGTGCGCGCCTCAGAATTTAGTACAATCAAGAAATTGTTGTGCCGGGCCGACACACATGAGACACAGTTGCAACCGATAACCACCTCGATAAAAACGATGAAGATCTCACAACGGATTGCCAATTCACGGCCCCTGGCGACCACCGCCATGCACGGCCGCGTCGAAACCATGCGGAACGAAGGCCGGGAAGTGATCGACTTCTCGATCGCGATCTCGCACTTCCCGGCCCCACCCACCGTGCTCGACGCCGTCGGCGCGGCGGTGGAACAGGTCCGCACCATGCCGTATACCAGCGTCGTCGGCGCGCTTGACGTGCGCGAGCGCCTGTGCGCCAAGCTGCGCAAGGAAAACGGCGTCGAGGCGCATGCCGACGAAGTCATCGTCACCAACGGCGCCAAGCAGGCCCTGTACGAGGCCCTGTACGCGATGAGCGACCCGGGCGACAGCGTGCTGATCTTCAAGCCGCACTGGCCGGCCTACGTCGCCACCTGCCAGCTGCTGGGCCTGCGCCCGATTCTGGTCGACCTGCCGGCAGAGATCACGCCCGAGATCCTGGCGACCTGCGAGCCGGCGCGCATCGTCATCATCAACAACCCGCACAACCCGAGCGGCAAGGTCTACACCCGCGCCGAACTGGAGCACATCCGCGACTGGGTCGCGTCGACCGGCGCCCAGGTGATCGTCGACGAAAGCTACGAGCACCTCTCCTTCGGCCCGGTCCACACCAGCCTGGCCGCCCTGTGCGACTGGCGCACGCTGGGCGTGGTGACCATCTTCTCGGCCTCGCAGAGCTACGCCATGATGGGCTGGCGCATCGGCTTCGCGCTGGCCCCGGCGCCCCTGGTCGGCGCCATGCAGACCCTGCAGGGCCCGATCACGGCCGCCGCCTCGCACCTGTCCCAGGTCGCCACCGTGGCCGCCTTCGAGGCCGGCGTGCAGCAGCACATGATCGACGAGTACCGCGAACGCCGCGACATGGTGGTGCGCCGCTTCGCGGAGGTACCGTGGATCGTCATGGACAGCCCCGATTCCGGTCCCTACCTGTGGGGCGACGTCCGCGCCCTCACCCATGACACGGTGGCGTTCGCGGAAGCCCTGATCGAGGAAGAGAAGGTCGCGATCATGCCGGGCGACGCGCTCGGCGTGCCCGGCTACATCCGCATCGGCTACATTTGCGACGACGTCGCCACGCTGATGGAAGGCGTGCGCCGCGTGATCGCGTTCGGCGACAGGTTCGCGGCACGAAAATGAACCGGCCTGGCCTATTCCGCCTCAACAGCCTGCGCAGCAGGCTGATGCTGCTGGTCGCGCTGGCGATCCTGCCGCTGGCCATGATGACCATCGTCGGCGGCATCCGCGAGCGCGAGCAGGCGGTCCATGCCTCGGAGGAAAACCTGCGGCGCCTGACCAACCTGGCCGCCGCCAACGAAGCGCAATCGATCGAGCGCGCGCGCCAGATCCTGGTCGACCTGGCCAGCGTGCCCGACCTGCTCGGGCCCACCAGCGGCTGCAACGCCCTGCTGGCGGACGTGCTCGACCGTAACGAAGGCTACGTCAACTTCGGCCTGATCCAGCTGAACGGCGAGATCAGCTGCAGCGCGGTGCCGATGCTGCACCCGGTGAACCTGGGCGACCGCAGCCACTTCAAGCGCGCGATTGCCGAGCGCCGCTTCATCGCCGGCGACTACGTGTTCGGCCGCGTGATCCGGCGCCACACCATCAACCTCACCTATCCCGTGATCGACCGCAGCGGCACCGTGGTCGCGGTGGTGTTCGCGGCGATGGACCTGGCCGGCCTGGACACCTTCGTCAACGACATCAACCTGCCGCCCGGCTCGGTGCTGGTCACGACCGACGCCAACGGCACGATCATCTCGCGCCGTCCGGACCCCGAGCGCTGGTTCGGCACCCGGGTATCCGGCCGCATGCGCGACGCCATGCACGGCGCCGGCCGGCGCGCGCTGGTGATCCGCGACGACGACGGCGTCGAGCGCCTGCACACCTTCGCCCGCGTGGGCGGACCGGCCCTCACCGACTACACGGTGACGATCGGGATTCCGACCGAGACCG
>DOUW01000028.1 GCA_003520365.1 Massilia sp. | reverse complement strand
CGGTAGCGGAAGGAGCGATCGCGCTGAACGGTTGAGCGCACGCTCCACGGAGCCTCCAGCGGGAGCGCGGCCGGCCGGCGCCGCGCTCCGGGTACGACTTTGGTCGCATTGTGCACCTGCACAAAGCTTGGGAACATGCGACCAACGTCAACCGATAGCGAGGTCTTCCATGGATGCAGGAACCCGGATTGCGCGCAGCGCGGACATCGGCGCGAAAGTCGGCCTATTGCTCCGTAGACGGAGCGAAACTGCGGTCAAGCAATTCACTGACAAGGCGCGGAGTGCGCTGGACGGCGGGAACGGCGCAAGCATGGGCATCGTGNNGCTGCCGATGGTGCCGATGTTGCCGACGCTGCCGGCCTTGCCCACCCCCTGGAACGTGATGCGCTACGCCGTCGACGCGGCGCAGCGCTCGGTCCTGTTCTGGGACACGCTGCGCCAGCGCGGCAACGACTACGTCGCCCGTGCGGTGCATGGCCTGGAGCCGGTGCTGCACTTCGAGAGCGAGACCGTGCTCGACGGGCGCGGCTTCGAACGGCCGGTCAACTACGCGCTGCTGCGGATCACGCCGCCCGAGGGCGTCGTGGTCGACCCGAAACGGCGGCCCTACCTGATCATCGATCCGCGCGCCGGCCACGGGCCCGGCATCGGCGGCTTCAAGGACGATTCCCAGGTCGGCGTGGCGCTGCGCGCCGGCCACCCGGTGTATTTCGTGGTCTTCTTCCGCGATCCCGAGCCCGGCCAGACCATGCTCGACGTCTGCGCTGCCGAGCAGCGCTTCGTGCGCAAGGTGCGCGAACTGCACCCGGACAGTCCCAAGCCCGCCATCGTCGGCAACTGCCAGGGCGGCTGGGCGGCGATGATGCTCAGTTCGTCTTCGCCCGAGGATACCGGCCCGGTCGTGATCAACGGCGCACCGATGTCCTACTGGGGCGGGGCCTGGAGCGAAGGCGAGGGCGACAATCCGATGCGCTACAGCGGCGGCATGCTGGGCGGCACCTGGCTCGCGTCGCTGATGGCCGACCTCGGCAACGGCAAGTTCGACGGCGCCTGGCTGGTCTCCAACTTCGAGAACCTGAACCCGGCCAATTCGCTTTGGGACAAGTACTACAACCTGTACGCCAACATCGACAGCGAGCCGCCGCGCTTCCTCGAGTTCGAACGCTGGTGGGGCGGCTATTACCTGATGAACCGCGAAGAGATCGAGTGGATCACGCAAAATCTCTTTGTCGGCAACAAGCTCTGGACCGGCGACGTCAAGTCGGCCTCCGGCACCGCCTTCGACCTGCGCGCGATCCGCTCGCCGATCGTCCTGTTCGCTTCGATGGGGGACAACATCACGCCGCCCCAGCAGGCCTTCAACTGGGTCGCCGACCTGTACGGCAGCACCGAGGAGATCAAGGCGCGCGGCCAGGTGATCGTCGGCCTGGTGCATCAGGACATCGGCCACCTCGGCATCTTCGTCTCCGGCAAGGTGGCGAAGAAGGAACACTCCCAGATCGTGTCGGTGCTGCAGACCATCGAGCGCCTGCCGCCGGGCCTGTACGCGATGGAGATCGGCCAGCGTCCCGGCGCCGACGGCAAGCTGGAATACGAGGTCGAGTTCCGCGAGCGCCAGCTCGAGCAGGTGGCCGAGCACCTGAACCGCTTCCAGCGCAGCGACGAGAAGCCGTTCGAGGCGGTCGAGGCGATCTCCGAGTTCAACCAGCGCGCCTACGAGCTGTTCGCCCAGCCCCTGGTGCAGGCGGTGTCGAACGAATTCACGGCCGACCTGATGCGCCGCTTCCATCCGCTGCGGGTGCAGCACTGGGCGCTGTCGGACCTGAATCCCTGGCTGGCCTGGCTCGGCCCGGTGGCCGAGTCGGTGCGCCAGCAGCGCCATGCGGTCGAGGACGACCACCCGCTGCGCAAGCTCGAGCGCACCGGGTCGGACCTGCTCAGCGCCTCGCTCGACCTGTACCGCGGGCTGCGCGACGCCGCCACCGAGGCTTCCTTCTTCAGTGTCTACGCCAATGTGTACACAACCTATCTTGCAGGACGCCAGCACGCGGCACTGCCGGCGCCGACCGAGCCGCGCGAGCTGCCGTTCGTGAAGGAGGCGCTGGCCTCGGTGTCCGAGGGCGGCTATCCGGAGGCGGTGGCGCGCATCGGCTACCTGCTGATGCGCAAGGACGAGCCGCTGCCGCTGGCCCGGCTGCAGACCAAGGACGAGCTGGCGCGCGACTATGCGCCCTACTTGCCGCAGGTCGCGCCGGAGCAGTTCCGGCGCATCCGCGGCGAGCAGGAAATCATTGCGCGTTACGAGCCGGAGCAGGCGATCCTCTCGCTGCCGCAGCTGCTGTCCGATCCCGCCGACCGTACCCGCCTGCTGACCCTGCTCGACAAGCTGATGGCGGACGGGCGGGTGCAGGCCGTGCAGCCGACCGTCCAGCAGCTCGACATGCTCGAGCGTATCCGCGATGTCCTCGGCCCGCGCGAGACCGGCGCACAGCGCCGCGAAGCGGCCGGGGCCAAATAGGACGCACTGGATAGCACGACTGGGGAGACAACATGGACAACAAGCACGAGAAGTACCAGCGCCTGATCGACTTCTGCAAGAGCCTGCCGCCGCTGCCGACCGCCGTCGTCCATCCCTGCGACGAGAGTTCGCTGGGCGGCGCGATCGAGGCGGCGCAGATGGGCCTGATCGCGCCGATCCTGTGCGGACCGGCCGCACGCATCGCCGCGGTGGCGCAGCAGTACGGCATTCCGATCGGGGATTACCCGGTGGTCGACGCGCCCTACAGCCAGGCGGCCGCCGAGGCCGCCGTGCACCTGGTGCGCGAAGGCAAGGCCGAGGCGCTGATGAAGGGCAGCCTGCATACCGACGAACTGATGGGCGCGGTGGTGCGCAAGGAGTCCGGGCTACGCACCGGGCGCCGCGTCAGCCACTGCTTCGTCATGTCCGTGCCTGGCCACGATGATCCGTTGATCATCACCGACGCCGCCGTGAACATCGCGCCCACCCTCGAGGAGAAGCGCGACATCCTGCAGAACGCGATCGACCTTGCCCACGCCATGCAGTTCAAGGAGGTGCGGGTGGCGGTGCTGTCGGCGATGGAAACCATCAATCCCAAGGTGCCCTCGACGATCGAGGCGGCGGCCCTGTGCAAGATGGTCGACCGCAAGCAGGTGACCGGCGCCCTGGTCGACGGGCCGCTGTCCCTGGACAATGCGATCGACCCGGAGGCGGCGCGGATCAAGGGCATCGCCTCGCCGGTGGCCGGACGCGCCAACGTGCTGATGGTGCCGGACCTGGAAGCCGGCAACATGCTGGCCAAGAGCCTGTCCTTCCTGGCGTCGGCCGACGCGGCCGGGATCGTGCTCGGCGCCCGCGTGCCGATCATCCTGACCAGCCGCGCCGATTCGGTCATGACCCGGCGCGCATCCTGCGCGGTGGCGGTGCTGGTGGCCAAGGCCCGGCGCGAACAGCAGCCGATCGGGTGACGCCATGGCCGACCTGATCCTGGTCCTGAACGCCGGTTCCTCGAGCCTGAAGTTCCGCGGTTACACGGTGGAGGCCGGCGCCGGCAGCGCGCTGCCGTTGCTGGTGCGCGGTCAGGTCGAGAGCCTGTACACCGAGCCCCGCTTCACCGTCTCCAACGCGGCCGGCGACCGCCATGAAGAACACAGTTGGCCGTCCGGCACCCAACTGGGCCACGACGGCGCGATCGCCTGGATCGCCGACTTCCTGCGCAGTCACGGCGAAGGCCAGCGCCTGGTCGCGGCCGGGCATCGCGTCGTGCACGGCGGGGTGCACTTTACCGGGCCGACCCTGATCACGCCGGCCGTGGTCGAGGAACTGGCGACCCTGGTGCCGCTGGCGCCGTTGCACCAGCCGCACAACCTGGCGCCGATCCGCGCACTGGCGCAGTTGCGCCCGGACCTGCCGCAGGTCGCCTGCTTCGACACCGCCTTCCACCGCAGCCAGCCGGACGAGGCGCAAGCCTTTGCGCTGC
>DOUW01000027.1:518-2969 GCA_003520365.1 Massilia sp. | reverse complement strand
GGAACGAGCCCGAGGTCGACAGCTGGATGCCGCCGGCCGGATGGCGCCAGGCGCCGACCAGGGCCGGCAGGCAGCTCATGTTGCGCACCGCCATGCCGCCGCCCTTGGCCCGCTGCACGCCGTAGTTGCAGCGGATCGCCACCGGCTCGCCGCGCCTGGCGGTCTCGCCGTACAGGCGCGCCAGGTCGATCACTTCCTGGGCCGAGATGCCGCAGGTTTCGGCGGTGCGCTCGGGCGTCCATTCCAGCGCACGCTGCTTCAGTTCCTCGAAGCCCAGCGTGTAGTCGGCGATGTAGTCGTGGTCGAGCAGGTCTTCCTTGATGAGCACGTGCATCAGGCCCAGCGCCAGCGCGGCATCCGTGCCCGGCAGCAGGGCAATGTGCTGGTGGCACTTCTCGGCCGTCAGCGAGCGGTAGGGATCGATCGCGATCAGTTTCGCGCCGCGGCGCTTGGCTTCCTGGGCGCGCATCCAGAAGTGCAGGTTCGAGGCGATCGGGTTGCCACCCCAGATGATGATGAGCTTGGCGTCCTGGAACTGCTCCATGTCGGTGCCGATCGAGCCGCCGACGGTGTACTTGTAGCCGGTGAAGCCGGCGGTGGCGCAGATGGTGCGGTCGAGCAGCGAGGCGCCCAGCTTGTTGAAGAAGCGCATCGCCATCGCCTCGCCCTGCACCAGGCCCATGGTGCCGCAGTAGCTGTAGGGCAGGATGGCTTGCGGGTTGCGGGCGGCGATCGGCTTCAAACGCGCCGCGATCTCATCCAGCGCTTCGTCCCACGTAATCTGTTCGAACTTGCCTTCACCCTTCTTGCCGACACGGCGCATCGGATGCAGCAGGCGGTCCGGCGAATACGTGCGCTCGACGTAGCGCGACACCTTCGTGCACAGCACGCCCGCGGTGGTCGGATGCTCCGGGTCGCCGCGCACTTCGGTCGCCACGCCGTCTTCGACGGTGACGAGCAGGGCGCAGGTATCGGGGCAGTCGTGGGGGCAGGCGGCGCGGACTTGGGTGATGCTCATCTGAATCAGTTCCAGGAAAAAAACGTCGAGAAACCAATACTTTATCCGATTCCGGCTGGCTTCGTTGCGGACCGGTCCGGCGGCTTCTGGCCGGGCTGGATTTCACATGGTGACAAGGGCTACAATAGCCCGGACACTTGCATCGATTGCATGCTGCTAGGGAGAACAAGATGAGACTCGTAGAACCTATCCTCGCTTTCCAAACCGAACTGGAGCAGATCCGGCGCGACATCCACGCCCATCCGGAACTGTGCTACGAAGAGCAACGCACGTCCGACGTGGTCGCCGCGCGCCTGACCGAATGGGGCATCCCCGTCGTGCGCGGGCTGGGCGTGACCGGCGTGGTCGGCATCATCAAGAACGGCAGCTCGGACCGCGCGATCGGCCTGCGCGCCGACATGGACGCGCTGCCCATGCAGGAGCTCAACACATTTGACCACGCGTCGCGCCACCCCGGCAAGATGCATGCATGCGGCCACGACGGCCATACGGCAATGCTGTTGGGCGCAGCCCACTATTTGTCGCGCCATCGCAACTTCGACGGCACCGTGTACCTGATTTTCCAGCCCGCCGAGGAAGGCGGCGCCGGCGCGCGCAAGATGATCGAGGACGGCCTGTTCGAGCAGTTTCCGATGGACGCCGTGTACGGCATGCACAACTGGCCGGGCCTGCCGGCGGGCAGCTTCGGCGTGATCCCGGGGCCGATGATGGCCTCCAGTAACGAGTTCCGCGTCGTCGTGAAGGGCAAAGGCGCGCACGCGGCCCAGCCGCACCGCGGCATCGACCCGGTGATGGTGGCGGTGCAGATTGCGCAAAGCTGGCAGACGATCATTTCGCGCGAAAAGAATCCGCTGGAAACGGCGGTGCTGTCGATCACCCAGATCCACGCCGGCAGCGCCACCAACGTGATTCCCGACGAGGCGGTCCTGATCGGCACCGTGCGCACCTTCTCGACCGAGGTGCTCGATTTGATCGAACGGCGCATGCAGGAGATTGCGAACGGCGTCGCGGCCGGCTTCAACGCCAGCGTCGACTTCGGTTTCAAGCGCAATTACCCGCCGCTGGTGAATCACCCCGAGCAGACCGCCTTCGCGGTCGAGGCGATGCGCGCGGTGGTGGGCGACAAGAACGTCAACACCGATGTCGAGCCGACGATGGGTGCCGAGGACTTCGCCTTCATGCTGCAGGCCAAGCCGGGTTGCTACGTCTTCATCGGCAACGGCGACGGCGAGCACCGCGCCGGCGGCCACGGGCTCGGGCCTTGCCAGCTGCACAATGGCTCGTATGACTTCAACGACCAGCTGCTGCCGGTCGGGGCCAGCTTCTGGGCACGGCTGGTGGAGATGCGCTTGCCGGTGGCGTGAGCGGCTGCGCTGGTTTCTGACGCTTTGCCGTATATCGACCGGTGAAACCGCGTGGGCTCGAGAGCCCAC
>DOUW01000027.1:0-299 GCA_003520365.1 Massilia sp. | reverse complement strand
CACGGCAAGCGATCCTCCCCCTCCCCCAACCTGACACCCGGATTGATCCGCTCCAGCGCCAGCAGTGCCGCAGCGTGGTCCGCGCCGCCCAGTTCGGCCTCGATCGCCTCGTAACTGCGGGTTGCCGCCGCGGTCAGCGGCAGCGCCAGCCCGGCCTCGGCCGCGGCGGCAAGCACGTTGCGCAAGTCCTTCAACTGGCTTTTCACCTGGCCGCCGGGGACGAAATTGCGGTCGAGCATGCGCTGTCCGTGCAGCTCGAGGATTCGGCTGCCGGCGAAGCCGCCGCGGATCGCCTCGCG
>DOUW01000175.1 GCA_003520365.1 Massilia sp. | reverse complement strand
CTCTACAAAACCCGGGGCGATTCACTTCAGGTAAAAGCGTTTCCAGCCCCGGCGGAAAAACGAATTGAAGCCGATATCATTGTATTTTTCGGACGCCTGGATGCGGCTCGCTTCATGCAGCGCCAGCGCCTCATCGCGAAATGTGGGCCATTCCTTTCGCAATTCCGCCAGCTCGGGAAAATACGAGGAAGAAATGTAAGGCGTGGTCTGCACTGCAGAAAACAGATAGGAAAAACAGTTCAGGGGCGCGGTGAACGTCGAATGGTCGGAAAGCTGCCTGAAAAACCAATGACGTACCCGGCCGCGCCTGTGCACGTACATCGTACAGGCCACGAAGAGGAGCAGAATCAGCCATCGCATCGATCCCTCCCAGTAACGCACGCAACGGAAACACGGCTGCGAGCCAGTACTCACATTGCAGCAGAAGGCAGCTTGCGGCACTAGGCGCGGTGCCCAGCAGGCCTGATCTTGATCAAACGGATTGCAGAGGTGGAATGAATTTGCTCCAGCGAAATCGAAGCCGGGTAGCGCAGGGACTTCGGGCCGATCGATCCGGCAGCCTGCACGCCGAGGCTGACTCGGAATCGATCTGACGGCCAGCTGAAAATTACATCGTCCACTTCGCCATCAGGGTGGGCGAGTTGCGCGAATAGTCCTGTCCGTCGATCTTGTAGCGATGGATTTCGTAGCGCAGGCCGGCCTGGAAGCTGCCCTTGGCGTCGATAGCCCACAGCAGTTCCGGACGCAGGAATACTTCGGTGCCATTCACACCCGTTCCATTGACCAGCGATAGCAGGTTGAAACGAAGCCGTTCGCCCGCGAACGGTTTCGACATCAGGACCGAGCGCCACAGCGTCTCGCCCTTGTAGAAATTGGTATTGCGGCGCAGGATGCCCGACTCGAAGTAAGCGAAGCCCGGCACATTGAAGTTGAAGGAGATGCCGTGGTTGTAGGAGCGGAAGTCGGCGTAGCTGGCGCGCTCATAGCGCGCGATCAGCGATACGTCGGCAATCGGGCCGAAGGCCAGGTTGCGGCCGCTGATCTTCCCCAGGCTCAGGCGTGGATTGAAGACCAGCAGGCTCTGGTTGGGGCTGTTGCCGCCGAACGAGCCGGCGCCGGCGCCGCCAACGTTCTCGCCGTTGAACAGCTCGGCATCGACGTACACATCGCCGTACTTGAACCCTGCGAAATATTCGAACTGGTACGTTTTCAGCTTCTCGTCGTCGGTCCCGGTGCCGAGCACCGGATCGGTCCTGGAACGGGTTGTATACAGGGCGTTCAGGTTAGCCACCTGGAACTCGGCCGCCAGCACGGTGCCGGTTGCGGCCAGTGCAGCAATCGCTACCGTACTGCGTATCACATATTTATTCAGACGCATTGAATCTCCATTTTCGACAAGTCGCTTCCCGTGCTGCAGCGACACGGAGCCGGGACGCTGTCGGTATTCGCCGGGTAGGGATACGCCCGCAGCAGGACCGCTGCGGGCGCTGGACAAGCACCGGACTGCGGTCAAGCCGGTACGGCTTCCTGCACGCCCCTGTCGAGCACCGGGTTGTCGCTCGCCGGAACATGAATTGCCGCTGCGCGCGGACTGGTGTCCTGCAAGCCTTTGTGGATCACACCGTCCTGCATCACCATCGCAATCCTGGCGGGCTCCGTCATGATGCGCAGGTCCTGCAGCGGGTCGCCGTCGACCAGCACCAGGTCGGCGAGGAAACCGGGGCGAATCTGGCCCAGTTCATCCGGCCGCATCATGATGTCGCCGCCCAGGCGGGTCGCCGAGACCAGCGCTTCCGTCGGGGTCATGCCGATGTAGTCCACGAAATACTGGAGGTCGTTGGCATTGGTCCCATGCGGCATCCACGCAAAGCCGTAGTCGCCGCCCGGCAGGATGCGGATGCCGCGCTTGTGCATCTGGCGCAGCGACGCTGCCGCCGCTTCCAGTTCTTGCGGGTATCCCATTTGCTCGGCGATTTCAGGCGTGATGCCATATTCCGACGCGTTGAAGCTGGTACGCACCAGCCAGCCGATGGCGGGCGCCACGAAGTGCCGCGCCTTGTTCGCCTCCAGCATGTCCAGCGTTTCTTCGTTCGCAAAACTGGCGTGGAAGATGATGTCGATCCCGTGGCGGAGGCACTGCCGCACCGACTCGTCGGAGCGCGCGTGCGCCGCCACCCGCTTGCCGTTGCGCTTCGCCTCGCTCGTCAGCATGGCGACTTCTTCGTCCGAGAACGGCGACAGCTCGGCCGGCAGGCCGGCAATGTATTCGCCCGACAGGTTGATCTTCAGGTGGTCCACGCCGTATTTGATGAACATGCGCGCGGCCTTGCGCACTTCCTCGGGGCCGCTCACGATTTGGCCGAAACTCAGTTCCTGGAACGGCAGGTGGGGCAGGGTGTTGTCGCCGAGACCGCCCAGGGTGGCGATCTCCTGGCTGCCGGCCAGGTAGCGCGGCCCGACGCACTGGCCGGCGGTGATGGCATTGCGCAGGACGATATCGAGACGCGGCTTGGCGGCGGCCGCGCCGATGGCCGAGGTCCAGCCCATGTCGAGGTAGCGCTTGGCGACGTCGACGCACCACAGGATGTGTTCTTCCGGCGGCATGAACTGAATGGCCGACAGCGTCGGCTGGTCGTTCCACGAAAAGTGGGTGTGGGCTTCGGTCATTCCCGGCATCAGGAACTTGCCGCCGCCGTCGATCACCTGGTCCGCGGTGCCCGCCACCTTGTTCGGGAAATGCGCTACGTCGACGATCCGGTTGCCTTCTACGAGGACTTCACCTTTGAATACGTCGTCGCCACTGCCATCGAAAATCGTGACATTGGTGATTGCAATCTTCTTCATGTCTGTCTCCTCTGGCCCCCAGGGCCTGGTTATTTCGAAGAACTCAAGAATTTCGCCAGCTGTTGCATGCATTCCTGCGGACGCTCGAAGGTGGTCCAGTGGCCGCAGCCTTCCAGCACCACCATGTCGCTGCCCTTGATACGTTCCGCCATGGCCGCCACGTTGGCCGCAGGCGCGACGCCGTCCTGGTCCCCCGTGACCAGCAAGGTCGGCACCGCAATGTCTTCGATTGACGCCGCCTGCGCCGTCGCCAGCGCCCTGCAGCTTTGCCCGTAGCCTTCGGGCGTCTGGCGCATCACGCTCTCGCGCACCAGGGCCAGCACGGCCGGCTGCTGTGCCTTGGTTTCCTTCGACGTCGCGGCGCCCACGATGGCATCGGCGATGTCCTGCATCGCGGCGGCGCCGCCCGTGGCTGCCTTGTCGGCGCGCGCCAGGATGCCGGCGCGTCCCGCATCCGGTGGGCA
>DOUW01000173.1 GCA_003520365.1 Massilia sp. | reverse complement strand
CACGGCCTCGACCCGGTACGGGATCTCCGGCACCAGGATCGCATGGGCGCCGCCGGCGATGCCCGCGTGCAGCGCGATCCAGCCGGCGTAGCGCCCCATGACCTCGACCACCATCACCCGGTGTTGGCTGTAGGCGGTGGTGTGCAGGCGGTCGATGCATTCGGTGGCGAAACCGACGGCGCTATCGAAGCCGAAGGTGGAAAAGGTGTGGGCCAGGTCGTTGTCGATGGTCTTCGGCACCCCGACCACCTTCAGGCCCTTCCGGTGCAGCGCCTCGGCGATGCCCATCGAGCCGTCGCCGCCGACCACGACCAGGGCGTCCAGGCCGCGCTCGCGGCAGCGCTGCACGACTTCCTGCGTGCGGTCGGTCTCGCGCAGGCTGCCATCGGGCTGGGACGTCGGATAGCGCAAGGGACTGCCGCGGTTGGTGCTGCCGAGGATGGTGCCGCCGAGGTGGCCGATCGCATGCACGTCTTCCTCGCTGAGTCGCCGCACCGGTTCGCCGGCGCAGGTTTCCGGCGCCAGCAGGCCGTTGAAGCCGTCGCGGATGCCATGGCATTCCCAGCCGAGCCGGCCAGCAGCCAGCACCACCGAACGGATCACGGCGTTCAGGCCGGGTGCATCGCCGCCGCCGGTCAGAATGCCGATGCGGGCGATGCCGGACGCGGCTGCGGTTGCGGGCGTTGTCGCTGGATGTGCAGTCACCTGTTCTTCCTCCATGTTCCGATTGCGCCTGGCGCCACGATAGCACGGCCCGCCAGCGCACGACCGTCCGCGCGCCGGCACGACATGGCTGTTGCGGCACCACGGGCCAGGTGCGGGAACTCACCGGCAGGCGTAGCATGTCTAAACCGGGTGCCCGGTGGCGGCCGCCGCCAGCTTCCGCTCCTGTTTCCGCTCCTGTTTCCGCTCCAGTTTCCGCTTGCCGCGATGGAGGTGTGCGATGTCGCAAACCCAGGTCCTGATCGTCGGCGCCGGCCCCAGCGGCCTGGTGCTCGCACTGTGGTTGAACCGCATCGGCGTCGACGTGCGCATCGTCGACACCACGCAAGGCCCCGGCACCACCTCGCGCGCCCTGGTGGTCCAGGCACGCACGCTGGAACTCTACCGCCAGCTCGACCTGGCCACGCCCGTGATCGAACAGGGCTATCCGATCGGGGCCTTCAACATCTGGACCGAGGGCGAGCACCGGGCGCGTATCGAGCTCGGGGCGATCGGCGCCGGCCTGACGCCCTACCCCTTCCTGCAGATCTTTCCGCAGGACAGGCACGAGCGCCTGCTGGTCGCGCGCCTGGAAGCGGCCGGCGTGCGGGTCGAGCGCGAATGCGCCCTCGAGCACTTCGAGGAAGACGGCGACGGCATCGTGGCCCAGCTGCGCGACGTGCGGGGCAACACCGAACGCGTCGAGGCGCGCTACATTGCCGGCTGCGACGGCGCGCGCTCGACGGTGCGCAAGCTGATCGGCGTCGATTTCCCCGGCGGCACCTACCGCCAGGTGTTCTACGTCGCCGACATCGAGGGCGAAAGCCCGGCCCTGAACGGCGAACTCAACCTCGACCTCGACGAAGCCGACCTGCTGGCGGTGTTCGCCATGGGACCGGGCGGACACGGGCGGCTGGTCGGCACCGTGCGCGACGAACGGGCCGGGCATGCGGACACCCTGCAATTTTCCGACGTCAGCCAGCGCGCCATCGACAACCTCCTGATCAGCGTGCACAAGCTCAACTGGTTCTCGACCTACCACGTGCACCACCGGGTCGCCGAGCACTTCCGGCGCGGGCACGCCTTCCTCGTCGGCGACGCCGGCCATATCCACAGCCCGGCCGGCGGCCAGGGGATGAACACCGGCATCGGCGACGCCATCAACCTGGCCTGGAAGCTGGCCGCCGTGCTGCAGGGCCGCGCCCCCGACCTGCTCCTGGACAGCTACGAGGCCGAGCGCCTGCCGTTCGCGCGGCGCCTGGTCGAGACCACCGACCGCGTGTTCGGTTTCCTCAGCGCGAACGGCCCGGTCGCCGAGATCGTGCGCACCGGCCTGGCGCCGCGCCTCATGCCGCTGCTGGCAAAGCTGCCTGTGACGCGCGAATACCTGTTCCGCACGATCTCGCAGACCGTGCTGCACTACCGCCACGCGCCGCTGAACAGCGGTACGGCGGGCAGGATCCGCGGCGGCGACCGCCTGCCCTGGATCGCGTACGAGGGCGGCGACAATTTCGCGCCCCTGCCCCTACCCGCCTGGCAGATGCATGTGTATGGCCACGCCAAGCCGGACATCCAGGCCTGGTGCGACGCCCACCGGGTGCTCCTGCGCAGCTATCCGTGGAACGAACGCTGCGCGCACGCCGGCCTGGCGCACGACGCCGTCTACCTGCTGCGGCCCGACACCTACGTCGGGCTGGCGGCCGGCTCACCCTCGGTGCACGTGCTCGACGCGTACCTGCGCGACAATGCACTGACGCTGTAAGGCACTGGATGTAAGGCACTGAATGTAAGGCACTGATCGTGCGGCGCCGCCGCGCGCCGGATGCGCAGGGGTCGATCGCAGTACTCAATCGCAGTACTCAATCGCAGTACTCAATCGCAGTACTCAATGTTTCTTGCCGCCCCCGGACACCTTGTTTTCCGTGGCCCAGGCGCGGCGCTTGGCCTCGGCCGGCGGCGTGCCGCGCTTCTCGTAGCTTTCCTCGATATGCTTGGCCTGGCGCTTCTGCTTGTCGGTGTAGGACGATTTATCTCCTTGTGGCATGTCAGCCTCCTGTCGGGTCAAAGGGTTGGGGGATTGGCGCCCTGGGCGCCCGCGCCTGGTTCGACCAGGGCCACCTTCAGCCAGCCCGGACGGCGCTGGTCGAAGGCTTTATACGCATCGATCACGGATTCCATGCCTTCGCGCTGGGTGATGATGGCGGTCGGATCGATGGCGCCGGTGCGCACCAGTTCGATCAAATCCGGAATGTACTTGCGGTGGTTGCAGTTGCCCATCCGGATGGTCAGGTTCTTGTTCATCGCGCTCCCGATCGGGAACGAGGTGTCGGCCGGCGGATAGACGCCGATGATCGACAGCGTGCCGGCCTTGGCCAGCGCCTGCACCGCCCACTGCTGGGCCTGGGACGGGGCCTGGCCCGGATGCCAGTTCGGGCCATCCGGGTGCTGCACCGGGGCGACGGCTTCGCGCTCCTTCTCGAACTCGTCCGCCTGCTCTGCCGCCTGCTTCGCCGCCGGGCCGTGGTGCGGACACTCGGCGTCCACGCCGACCGCGTCGATCGCGCAATCGGCGCCGATCCCGCCGGTGAGCGACATGATCACCTTGACCGGGTCTTCCTCGTCGAAATTGATGACCTCGGCGCCCTGGCGCTTGGCCATCGCGAGGCGGTCCGGAAGGTTGTCGACTGCCAGCACGCGTCCGGCGCCCATCAGCTTGGCCGAGGCGATCGCGAACTGGCCGACCGGGCCGCAGCCGAACACGGCCACGGTATGCCCGTGCTTGATGCCGGCCAGGTCGGCGCCGAAGTAGCCGGTCGGGAAAATGTCGGACAGCAGGATGGCCTGGTCGTCCGTGACCTGCTCGGGCAGCTTGACCAGGTTGATGCTGGCGGAGGGCACGCGCGCCTTTTCCGCCTGCAGGCCGTTGAAGGGACCGGTGGGCTGCGGTCCGCCATAGAAGGAGGTGCCGGCCGCAGGGCCGTTCGGGTTGGCGTTGTCGCACTGGCTGTAGTAGCCGGCGCGGCAGTAGGAGCAATAGCCGCAGGCGATGGTCGAGGGGATCACGACGCGGTCGCCGACCGACAGGTTGCGCACCTCGCTGCCCACCGCCTCGACGATGCCGACCGCTTCGTGGCCGAGGATGGTGCCGGCCTGCATGCCGGCGAAGGTGCCGCGCACGAAGTGCAGGTCGGTGCCGCAGATGGCGCTCACGGTGATGCGCACGATGGCGTCGCCCGGCTGCTCGATCTTCGGTTCGGGCACGTCCTCGAGGCGGATGTCGCCCACGTCATGGAAAACGACGGCTTTCATGCTGCTCCTTTCGTGTGTTCGGTTCGTCCTTTGCTCCCTGTCGAACTTAGCACTTCGACAGCAGCGGCTGCGCACGTTACCCTGCGCAAACGCCAAGCCGGTCGAGCGGCGCCGGCGAATTGACGGGAGGCAAAGCTGCGCCGCCCGGGCGCGTTTAGCGCGAAGATCGGCAGGCCGTCGCCGCCGGCCGCGGCGGCGCCTGTCAACCACCATCACCACTGGAGCGCCATGGATCTCACCGTTAACAACAGCACCAATCCGGACGTCCGCGTCACCCTGTTCGCCGAACTGCAGGACGGCAGCTTCAAGGCCAAGGTCATGACCGAGACCGACGTGCCCTACGCCCCCTACTGGGAAGACGAGGTCGAGCAGCTGGTCGTCTACATCGCGCCGAACGAGGAGCAGCTCGGCGCGATCCTGGCCGCCCTCAACGAGCGCCGCCTGCCCTTCAAGAGCCTGCAGGACTACGGCTCGGCCGCCGGCGGCAGCTCGACCATACCGGTCTAGGCCTGAGGGCGCCATGGACACCTCTTCACTCTGGCAGGGCACGGCCGCCAAGAGCGCCTGCCTGCCGACCCTGCAGACCGACCTGCAGGTCGACGTTGCCATCGTCGGCGGCGGCATCGCCGGCCTGACGGCCGCCATGCTGCTGGTCGAAGCCGGCAAGCGGGTCGCCGTGCTGGAAGCGCGCAAGGTCGGCGCCTGCTCGACCGGCAACTCGACCGGCAACCTGTATCCGACCGTGGACGTCAACCTGCAGGCGATCGCCGCCGAACATGGGCCGGATGCGGCAGCCGCGGTGGCGGCCTCGCGCGG
>DOUW01000172.1 GCA_003520365.1 Massilia sp. | reverse complement strand
ATTCCCCGCGAAGAACCTTTTTTTTCGCCGGAAAATACGCCTGTTTGCTTACCGTTTTCTTACTGCTCCCCCTCTTTTTTCTTACAAATAAATATTTCGTTTGCATGGTGCGACGCGTCACATCAATCGATTGCTGTTGGCCAATTGCTAACCTACAATGATTTGTCGATGGCGCCTCGGCGGTGCTTTTCCGCCTCGCGGCCCGGCGTACGGCAAGACTAAAAACCACTACGGAGACAGCAAATGAATTTCAGCATGAAAGCATTGGTTGCAGGGGTAGCACTGGGTTTCTCGATGTCGGGCATGGCCGCCGAGCCGATCAAGATCGGCGTGACCGGACCGTTCACAGGCGGTTCGGCGCCGATGGGCGTATCGATGCGCGACGGCGTCAAGCTGGCGGTCCAGGAGATCAATGCCAAGGGCGGCGTGCTGGGCCGGCAACTGCAGATGGTCGAGCGCGACGACGAGGCCAAGCCGGAACGCGGCGTGCAGATCGCCCAGGAGCTGATCAACAAGGAGCGCGTCGCCGCCACCGTCGGCTACATCAACACCACCGTGGCCCTGGCCTCGCAGCGCTTCTACCAGAACGCGAAAATCCCGGTGATGAACAACGTCGCCACCGGCTCCGTCATCACCAAGCAGTTCGCCAACCAGCCGGAGAACTACATCTTCCGTAACTCCGCCAGCGACACCATCCAGTCCGCGATGATCGTCGAGGAAGCCATCACCCGCCGCGGCTTCAAGAAGGTCGCCATCCTGGCCGACTCCACCAGCTACGGCCAGCTCGGCCGCGAAGACCTGGAAAAGACCCTGGAGCAAAAAGGCATCAAGCCCGTCGCCGTCGAAAAATACAACCTGAAGGACGTCGACATGACGCCCCAGCTGCTGAAGGCCAAGCAGGCCGGCGCCGAAGTCGTGCTCACCTACGGCATCGGCCCCGAGCTGGCCCAGATCGCCAACGGCATGGAAAAGCTGAACTGGAAAGTGCCGATGATCGGCAGCTGGACCCTGGCCATGGCCAACTTCATCGACAACGCCGGCAAGAACTCGGAAGGCACGCGCATGCCGCAGACCTTCATCCAGGAAGGCGACACCGCGCGCCGCAAGGCCTTCATCGACGCCTACGTCAAGGCCTACAACCCGCCGGGCGGGCGCATGCCGTCGGCCGTCTCGGCCGCCCAGGGCTACGACTCGATCTACCTGCTGGCCGCCGCCATGAAGCAGGCCGGCAGCACCGAAGGCCCGAAAGTGAAGGCCGCGCTGGAAAACCTGAACGAGAAGGTCGAAGGCGTGGTCACCACCTACGTCAAGCCCTACAGCAAGCTTGATCACGAAGCGATCAACTTCGAGAACACCCGCTTCGGCGAAGTGCGCGGCGGACGCGTGGTCCTGGCCAAGTAAGGCCAAGCACGGACAAGTAAGCGCCGCATCCTCACGGTAAGGTAGCACGGCCGGCCCCGGTTCCGGGGCCGGCCGGGGACGCGCCGACTCCATCGCCGTCCGGCTTTCGGTTTCTGCCTCACTTTTTGTCGACCGGCGGCGTGCGCGCCGCCCCACGGGTGAACATCATGGAAATTCTTCTTCAGCTGGTCTTCAGCGGGATCGCGCTCGGCATGATCTATGCCGTCATCGCATTCGGCTACCAATTAACCTTCGCCACCTCCGGCACCCTGAACTTCGGCCAGGGCGAGGCCCTGATGCTGGGCGCGCTGGTGGGCCTCAGCCTCGTCGGCAACATCCACGGCGGCCCCTACATGAGCTACTGGATCATGATCCCGCTGGTGATCCTGTTCGGCGCCTTCCAGGGCGCCTTCGTCGAGTGGATCGGCGTGCGTCCCGCGATCAAGCTGAAAAGCGAGTTCGGCTGGATCATGTCGACCATCGCGCTCGCCATCATCTTCAAGAACATCGCCGAAAACATCTGGGGCAAGGAAGACATGCCCTTCCCCTCGCCGCTCGACTCGACGCCGTTCCAGGTGATGGGCGCGAACGTGCAGCCGATGCAGGTGGCGGTGATCGTCGGCGCCCTCCTCATCATGCTGGCGGTCGAACTCTTCAACCGCAAGTCGATCTACGGCAAGGCCGTGGTCGCCACCTCGAACGACCGCGACGCCGCCGGGCTGATGGGCATCAACACCGGCCGCGTGATCACCTTTTCCTACGCGCTGTCCTCGGCCACCGCCGCCTTTGCCGGCGTGCTGGTGGCGCCCGTGACGCTGACCGGCGCCACCATGGGCGCCTCGCTCGGCCTGAAGGCCTTCGCGGTGGCGATCATCGGCGGCCTGACCTCGGGCATGGGCGCCATCGTCGGCGGCCTGATCATGGGTATCTCCGAGACCCTGGCCGGCTACTATATCTCGACCGGCTACAAGGACGTGCCGGCCCTGCTGCTCCTGCTGCTGGTGCTCGCCGTGAAGCCGTCCGGCCTGTTCGGCAAGGCCGCGATCAAGAAGGTCTGACCATGAACAAGAAGACGCTCCTTGCCTCGCTCGTCGGCATCGTCGCCCTGGCGGCCTTTCCGCTGGTCGTCACCAATCCCTACTACGTCCACCTGGTCGAGACCATCCTGATCTACGCGATCCTGCTGTTCGGGCTCGACATCGTGGTCGGCTACACCGGCCAGGTCTCGCTCGGCCACGCCGGCCTGTTCGGCATCGGCTCCTATGTCACGGCGGTGCTGATCATGCACTTCGGGACGCCCTGGTTCCTGGCGGTCCCGGCCAGCATCCTCGTCACCGCCCTGTTCGGCGCCGTGCTGGCGCTGCCGGCGCTGCGCGTCACCGGTCCCTATCTCGCGATGGTGACCCTGGCCTTCGGCACCATCATCCAGATCCTGATCAACGAGATGTCCTTCATTACGCAAGGGCCGATGGGCATTACCCTGACCAAGCCGAGCGTGTTCGGGCGCGAGCTGCACGAGACCGAATACTTCTACATGGTCGCGGTCTTCATGGTGGCCGCGCTCGCGGTGGTGCACTTCCTGCTCAAGTCGCACTTCGGGCGCGCCTTCGAGGCCCTGCGCGACAGCCCGATCGCCTCCGACTGCATGGGCGTCTCGGTCTACCGCTACAAGGTGTATGCCTTCGTGATCAGCGCCGCCCTGGCCGGCCTGGCCGGCAGCCTGTACGCCTACTCCGAGCAGTATGTGTCGCCGAACACCTACAACTTCGAGCTGACCATCCTGTTCCTGCTGGCGGTGATCATGGGCGGGCGCAAGACCCGCACCGGGTCGATCATCGGCGCCATCATCGTCGTCATGCTGCCCAGCCTGCTGGCCGACATCGCGCTGTTCCGCCAGATCGCGCTGGTCGCCGCCATCCTCGGCGTGCTCGGCTCGGCGGTCGCGCTGGCGCGCCGCCGCACCA
>DOUW01000429.1 GCA_003520365.1 Massilia sp. | reverse complement strand
GCCTGCGCAGCCAGGAACTGGGCCTGGCGGCGTCGGTCGGCCTGGCCACCTTGCCGGTACGCCGGCGCCTGCGCGTGGCCGTGTTCTTCACCGGCGACGAGCTGACCATGCCGGGCGAAGCCCCGGGCGGCCAGCTGGCGCCGGGCGCCATCTACAACTCGAACCGCTTTACCCTGCGCGGCCTGCTGGAGAACTTCGGCTGCCAGATCACCGACTACGGCATCGTGCCCGATTCGCTGGACGCGACCCGCGCCACCCTGCGCGCGGCGGCGCGCGAGCACGACCTGATCATCACTTCGGGCGGCGTCTCGGTCGGCGAAGAGGACCACGTCAAGCCGGCGGTGGAAGCGGAAGGGCAGCTGAACATGTGGCAGATCGCGGTCAAGCCGGGCAAGCCGCTCGCCTTTGGCCAGGTGCGCAGGGAAGAGGGGGGCGGTTCATCGTTCTTCATCGGCCTGCCGGGCAATCCGGTGTCGAGCTTCATCACCTTCCTGCTGTTCGTGCGGCCTTTCCTGCTGCGCCTGCAGGGCGTGAGCGGGCCGGTCGAGCCGCGCGCCTACCAGATGCGCGCCGACTTCAGCCTGCCCAAGGCCGACCGCCGCAACGAATTCCTGCGCGTGCGCGTCAACGCCGGCGGCGGCCTGGAGCTGTTCTCGAACCAGGGCTCGGGCGTGCTGACCTCCACCGTGTGGGGCGACGGCCTGGTCGACAATCCGCCGGGACGCGTCATCAACGAGGGCGACATCGTGCGCTTCATTCCCTTCGCCGAACTCCAGTACTGAACACCATGCTTATCGAACTGCGATTTTTCGCGTCCGTGCGCGAGGCCCTGGGCCTCGCCCAGGAACGCATCGAACTGCCCGACACCGTGCGCACCGTCGGCCAGGTGCGCGAGCACCTGGTCGCCCGCGGCGGCGCCTGGGCCGAGGCCCTGGGGCAGCAGCGCGCGCTGCGCATGGCCTTCAATCACGTCATGTGCGCGCCGGAGACGCCGATCCAGGCGGGTGGCGAGGTGGCATTCTTCCCGCCGGTGACGGGGGGGTGACACGTGCGCCGACCACGGCGCGGTTTTCGCGCGTCGTGGGGCTGTTGCCTGTGCCGCCAATGGTGGTTTGAATCCGCGTGGGCAGTGGGGCTGGCTAGATGCCAGCACCACGAATGCCCACCCTACGGGATACGCCAACTACTCGGGCGGCAGCCTGGCGCCGTTCGTAGGGTGGACTCCCGAGTCCACGCGGTATGGTACGGCCCCGCTAGCCGCAACGCTATCCGGCCTACAGCGCCGCGATCTGCTTCTCCGCCAGCGCCAGCAGCTTCGCGCAGTTGTCGCTGCGCCCACCGAAGTCGCGCCAGGCGGTGGTGCGCGCCACTTCCTGCCACTGGCGCAGCGATTCCGCGTCCATGTCGGCCACGCGCGCGCCGGCGCGTGCGTAATAGCCTGCGACCTGCTGGTCGTCGGCCATCGCCATGCGCAGCGCGAATTTCTCGAGGTCGGCGCCGACTTCCATCACGGCCGCCTGCTGCTGCTTCGTCAGGCGCGCGAACACCGTCTTCGACATCAGCAGCGGCTCGAACATGAACCAGTAGCCGCCGCCGCGCGCGGTGGTCAGCGAGCGCGCCACGTCGTGCAGGCGGAACGTGATCAGCGAGGTCGACGAGGTGAAGGCGGCGTCGAGCGCGCCGCTCTTCATGGCGTTGTGGATCTCGTTCGACGGTACGTTGACGATGGTGGCGCCGGCGTCCTGCAGGATCATGTCCATTTCGCGCGAGCCGCCGCGCGCCTTCAGGCCCTGCACCTGTTCCGGACGCAGGATCGGCTCCGCGCCGCGCGAGGCGACGCCGCCGGCCTGCCAGATCCAGCTGACCACGACCAGGCCATGCTCGTCGAGGATGCGGGTGAGCTCCTTGCCGACCTCGGCGTTCTTCCAGCCGTAGCCCTGCTGGTAGGACGTGACCAGGCCCGGCATCAGGCCGATGTTGGCTTCCGGCGCCTCGGCGCCGGCGTAGGACAGCGGCACCAGCGCCAGGTCGAGTCCGCCCTTGCGCAGTGCGCCGAACTGGGCGTTCGGGGCCATCAGCGCCGAGTTGGGATAGATCGAGAACTTCAGGCTGCCGCGCGTGCGTTTTTCGACCTGGGTCGCGAACATGCGACACAGGCGGTCGCGGAAGTCGCCTTCCGTGATGCTGCCGCCGGGGAACTGGTGCGAGATGCGCATCGCCTGGGAAGCGGCCCAGGCGCCGTGCATCCAAAGGGGACTGGACGCGATTGCGCCCAGCACTGTCCTACGGGCCATGGACGGCCGTGACATTTCCGACATACTCATCCTCCAAGATGATTAAACCGAAGTACCGGGCGAATCGTGACTCCATCGAGGGAAATCATCGTTCACTTTCGAGCCTATAAGAATATTCCCATGAACATGCTTGTCAAGAAGAATATTATTGTCTTGACAAATGCATGGTGAATAACACGCCCGGACTACTGTCTGGAGGGGCAGTATCGGCGCCACCGAACCGGGCGGCGCTGATACACATCAAGGAGGAAAAGCGCTTACTTTTTCTTGTCGAGTCGCTCGCAGACCGCGCAGTCCAGCCCCTTGCGCATGATGTAGTAGCGCCGGCCGACGAACAGCGCCGAGGCGACCGCCGACCAGGCCAGGGCCGAGGGCCAGGCGCGGGCAAAGGCTTCGCCGCGCATCAGCACGTCGACCGCCAGCAGCAGCGCGAACATCGAGGCGACGGCGAACAGGTACTGGCCGATCCAGTGGGTGGTGCTGGGCATGGTCTGCTCCTTACAGGTTCTTGAGGAAGGCGCGCAGGGCGTCGCTGACGGCGCGCGGCTGGTCGAACATGGCGAAGTGGCGCGCGTTGTCGACCGCGATCACCTCTACACGCGGCGTGCCCTTCATCAGCGCACGATAATACGCGAGCTTCTGGTCCGCGGTCACCCCGGTCTGCATGGCGTCGAGGGCGAAGTAGGGCGCCAGCACCAGCACCGGGGCCGCGATCGCCGCCAGGTTCGGGCGCAGGTCGAGCGCGACGATGCCCGAGACATAGGCCGCCATCGCCTGCGGGTCGCTGCGCGCGCCGAGCCTGGCCAGTTCGTCGGCCTTGTTCATGTCGACCACGCCGATGCTGCGCATGTAGCGTTTCTGCTGTTCGGCGAACGCCGGGCCGCTGACGGCGGCCATGCGCGCGCCCATGCCTTCGGCCACCCGCAGGCGCTGGTCCGCCGGGACGTCCTCGGTGCCGGGAAAGACCGGCAGGCCGTCGATCGACACCACGCCGCCGATGCGCGCCGGCTGCATC
>DOUW01000426.1 GCA_003520365.1 Massilia sp. | reverse complement strand
GACGCCCCGGGCGCGGGGATGGGGCCGCTGATCGATGGCGAGGCGCTGGACCGGGTCGCCAGCGACGTCGAGCGCGCGCTCGACATGTGCGACGAGGTCGTGCTGCGCGGCACGCGCGGCGGCGGCAAGCTGGCTGCCGGCCACTTCCTGAGCCCGACCCTGGTCGCGCACGGCGACGCCAATGCCTTCTTCGCGCAGGAAGAGATCTTCGGCCCCTTCCTGGTGCTGGAGAAATTCGAGGACGAGAAGGAAGCGGTGGCGCGCGCCAACAACACGGTGTTCGGCCTGTCGGCCAGCGTCTGGACGGCCGATGGCGACCGCGGCATGCGCCTGGCGCGCGCCCTGCGCAACGGCACGGTCTGGATCAACGACCACAACCGCCTGTTCGCCGAGGCGGAAACGGGCGGCTACCGGCGCAGCGGCATCGGCCGCCTGCACGGCTACGAAGGCCTGGCCGACTTCCTCGAGACCAAGCACATCCATCGGAACGCCGGGCTGGTCTGAGCCAGGGCCGCGCTGAACGTTCCCTGCCTGCTCCCGGCCGCCGCTGCGGCCGGAGCAGCCCTCCTTATTCGCTTTCCGCCTTCTGTTCCTCGCCCTGCTGCCCGCCGGGCGTGCGCAGGCGCATGTTTGCCGCCAGCATGGAAATGAACAGGCGCGTGGCCGGGTTCAGCGGCCGGCGCGGGTGCGATACGCTCACCACCCGGCGCACCAGGCGCGGCGAGGCGATCGGATAGGCGCGCAAGCTGCCGTTGGCGAGCTGGCGGTGCACGGCGACGCGCGGCACGATGGTGGCGACCTGGGTCTGTTCGACCAGCTTCACGGTCGCCACCAGCGAGTCGATCTCGAACTTGGGCGTCAGTTCGATGTTCTCGCCCTCCGCGAAGCTGTCGATATTGCTGCGCAGGCCGTGGCCACGGGTGGGCAGCACGAGAGCCAGGCCGAGCGAAGGCAACTGGCGCAGCGTCAGCGTGGCCGGCAGGCTGGGCGCGAAAGCCGCCCCCGTGATCAGGACCATCTCTTCGTCGACGATGTGCTCGACATCGAGGGCCAGCGGACGGCGCGGCTTGTTGACGATGGCCGCGTCCAGGCGTCCGCCGGCGACCCAGTCGGTCAGGGTGCTGGTATAGCCATCGCTGACCGAGACGCCGACTTCCGGGTACTTGGTCGAGAATTCGCTCAGCGTGTCGACCAGCACGCCTTCCGTGATCGAAGCGATCAGGCCGATGTTCACATGGCCGCGGATGGCCCCTTCGCTGCTGAGCATCTGCGCCTGGGCATTCGAAAAATCGCGCATGATGGGCAGGAACAGGCGGTACATCTGGCGCGCGGCGGCGGTCGGCACCATGCCCTGCTTGGTGCGCTCGAAAAGCTTCTGGCCGAGGTGCTCTTCCAGTTTGCTGATCTGCATGCTCAGGGCAGGCTGCACGATGTTCAGCCGCAGCGCGGCGCGGGTGACCGTGCCCTCTTCGTACAGGGAAATAAAATAATGAATCTGGCGGAATTCCATAGGCGGCGGCCGGCGGCGGAGACTGTGCGAAACATGCCATCTTACCCCATGCGGGCCGTGTCGCCTCATCGGCCGCTGCCGGCTTCTTGCAGGAGAGGCGTTTCAATCGCCCGCACGTTCGGCCGTTCGGTTTCAGGAAACTGGATGACGGGAAAGGCGGAAAAGCACATCGCCGGCTGTTGCCGGCGATGTGCTGAACATGTGCTGGTGTTCTGGAGGCGAGGACGGGAGTCGAACCACGTCTGACCGGCTTTGCAGGCCGTTGCATGACCGCTTTGCTACCTCGCCAGACTTCATAGTACGACTGCTGAGCCGGCCGTGCGATGAGGAAAATCAAGCGAAGACGCGATCGCCCGCGCCGGAATGGCGTCCGCTGCTTCGTTTCCCGCCTCGGGCCGCTCTTCCCTTCGGCCCGGCCTGGCCATCAGACAAATGGCCAGCTCAGGATGCGCCTGACGTGCAGGACCGCGCGCAACGCGACGTAGCCGAGCGCGAAGCCGAAGGCCAGCAGGCTGCGCGCATCGTGCAGGAGGGCGAGGAACAGGCCGCCGACGGTGGCGCCGGCGACCAGCACCATCAGCCAGAGCTCGATGCTGAGGAAAAAGGGGCAGGCCTGGCGCCAGACACGCAGCGTGAGCGCGCAGGCGTCCTTGAGGGTGGTAGTGTCGCGACGGGTGCTCATGATGGAAATCTTGAACTGAGGCAGAAATGCAAAACGCCGGCAAGAGCCGGCGGATCGCGTTTTTTCTGGAGGCGAGGACGGGAGTCGAACCCGTCTAGACGGCTTTGCAGGCCGCTGCATAACCGCTTTGCTACCTCGCCAGAGTATATGGTAAGACTGCTGAGCTGGCGGGTTATGGTGCCAAATCAACATGAGAAGCAACGTCTTCTCTGAATTCTGGAGCGGGAGAAGAGTCTCGAACTCTCGACCTCAACCTTGGCAAGGTTGCGCTCTACCAACTGAGCTACTCCCGCTTAGGAGTCCTGCTAACGACACTCGCTTCATGGAGCGGGAGAAGAGTCTCGAACTCTCGACCTCAACCTTGGCAAGGTTGCGCTCTACCAACTGAGCTACTCCCGCACGGAGTGTTTTACTGCCAACTTTACTACTGATGCTCCTGAATGGAGCGGGAGAAGAGTCTCGAACTCTCGACCTCAACCTTGGCAAGGTTGCGCTCTACCAACTGAGCTACTCCCGCATTCTGGAGTCACGCATTATCGCAGAAATCGTTTCAACTTCCAAGACAACTTGTTACTACTGCTTATCGCTTCGACTTCATCGCAAACGTTGGAGCGGGAGAAGAGTCTCGAACTCTCGACCTCAACCTTGGCAAGGTTGCGCTCTACCAACTGAGCTACTCCCGCTTTGTCTTTCGTTTGCTGCGATGTCGTTCGCAACAGGCAGGCATTATAGACTATCTGATCCGTACGTCAAGGATGACGAAGAAGTAATCTTACATGTTCCCGCTTTTTTCCTTGATCAGCGGCCAGGCGCGGCGCAGGTAGTAGAACATCGACCATACCGTCAATACGCCTGCGACCCACAGCAGGATCTTGCCCCAGTACTGCATATCGAGGCCGAACAGGGTCTCGTGGAAGAGCAGCATCGGGATCGCGGCCATCTGGGCCGCGGTCTTCACCTTGCCCAGCGAGCTGACCGCGACCGACTTGCGGGCGCCGATCTCGGCCATCCATTCGCGCAGCGCCGAGATCGTGATCTCACGCCCGATGATGATGAAGGCGATGACGGCGTCGACACGCTGGAGCTGGATCAGCATCAGCAGGGCGCCGGCAACCATCAGCTTGTCCGCGACCGGGTCGAGGAAGGCGCCGAAGGCCGAGGTCTCGTTCCAGCGCCGCGCCAGGAAACCGTCGAACCAGTCGGTGACCGCCGCGACGATGAACACGAGCGTCGCCGCCAGGTTTTGCTCGGGACGGGTAAGCCAGTGCTCGGGAAGATAGTAGACGCCGACAACCAGGGGAATGAGTGCTACACGTAACCAGGTCAGGAGGATCGGGATGTTAAAAGGCATAAAAGGCGCGAACTGGCTTACCGTTAAAAAAGCGTGCGCCGCTAGTCTACATGGGTATTGCAAATTGGACTAGTTGAGCTCGGCTGTAATGGGTGGGGCGACCAGCGCGGCGGGGCTTTTCGTAGGGTGGGCACTTGTGCCCACGCGGTGACCCCGGGTGATCGGTCGAACAAATGAGCGAAGGAGCGGCGGCATGCTTCAAGGATTTCCGACGCCTCGGAAGCTCCGCGAACAGCCTTGATTGATCAACTGTCGTACCGCGTGGGCTCGAGAGCCTACCCTACGGAAACATAGGTGCGCGAACGCCCTCGGTGGTCTCGTGCTGGCTTTTCGTAGGGTGGGCACTTGTGCCCACGCGGTAGAGCGCATGCTCGGTCGAGTAAGCGAACGGATCGTGTACGGTGCGCCGACCGAACGGGACGGTGCAGGGCTCCGCGGACAGCCGCGAATGATCGACCGGGGTACCGCGTGGGCTCGAGAGCCCACGCGGTAGGGCGCATGCTCGGTCGAGTAAGCGAACGGATACGTATACGGTGCGCCGACCAAACGGGACGGTGCACGGCTCCGCGCACAGTCGCGAATGATCAACCGTGGTACTGCGTGGGCTCGAGAGCCCACCCTACGACAACGTCGGGGACGCGAGCGTTCCCGGTGCGTTCGCAGGGTGAACCGCTCAGTGCAGCTGCCGATAAATCTCTTCCGCCAGCGCGGTCGAGATGCCTTCGACCTGGCACAGGTCTTCGACGCTCGCATCGATCACGCCACGCAGGCCGCCGAAGCGGGCCAGCAGGCGCTGGCGGCGCTTGGCGCCGATGCCTTCGATCTCTTCCAGCCGCGAAGCCTGGCGCGCCTTGGCGCGCTTGGCGCGCATGCCGGTGATGGCGAAGCGGTGCGCTTCGTCGCGGATCAGGGCGACCAGCATCAGCGCGGCCGATTCCTTGCCGAGCTCCTGGGGCGCGCGGCCGTCGGCGAAGATCAGCGTTTCCAGGCCGACCCTGCGGCCCTCCCCCTTCGCGACGCCGACGATCAGGCCGATGTCGAGGCCGAGTTCGGAAAACACCTGGCGCGCCATCTCGACCTGGCCCTTGCCGCCGTCGACCAGCACCACGTCGGGCATCACGCCGTCGCCGCTGGCGACCTTCTCGTAGCGGCGCGTGAGCACCTGCCGCATGGCGGCATAATCGTCGCCCGGCGTGATGCCGTTGATGTTGAAGCGGCGGTATTCCGAGTTCTGCATCGCGTGGTGGTGAAAGACCACGCAGGACGCCTGCGTCGCTTCGCCCGCCGTGTGGCTGATGTCGAAACACTCGATACGCAGGGACTCGAGGTCGGTCGCGTCCAGCGACAAGGTTTCAGCCAGGGCGCGAGTGCGCGACTGCTGCGACCCTTGTTCAGACAACAGACGCGCCAGGGATATCTCCGCGCCCTTTTGAGCGAGCTCAAGCCACTGACGACGCTGGCCCTGCGGCTGGAAGATCAGGTTGATCCGGTGTCCGCACTGCTCGGTCAGGGCCACCATCAGTTCCGGCTGGTCGAACTCGATGTTCAGGATCAGGCAGTTCGGGATGAATTTGTCGGTGTAGTGCTGGACCAGGAAGGCGGCCAGCACTTCGCATTCGATCGACTGCTCGGCGATCGCTTCCCCGACCTGGGTCGGGAAGTAGGCGCGGTCGCCCAGGTGGCGTCCGCCGCGCACCATGGCCAGGTTGACGCAGGCGCGTCCGCCCTGCACCACCACGGCAATGATGTCGACGTCGGCGTCGCCGGTCGTTTCCATGCTCTGCTGGTGCAGCACGCGCGAGAGCGACTGGATCTGGTTGCGCACGCCGGCCGCCTGCTCGAACATCAGCTTTTCGGCAAAGCCATGCATCTTGGCCTGCAGGTCTTCCATGACCTCGGTCTGGCGCCCGCGCAGGAACTTGGCGGCGTTCTCGACGTCGACCCGGTACTCGTCCTTGGCTATCAGGTTCACGCAGGGGCCGCTGCAGCGCCCGATCTGGTGCAGCAGGCAGGGCCGCGTGCGGTTCGCATACACGCTGTCCTCGCAGGTGCGCAGCATGAACACCTTCTGCAGGATCTGGATCGACTCCTTGACCGCCCAGGCGCTCGGGAAAGGACCGAAGTACTGGCTCTTCTTGTCCAGGGCGCCGCGGTAATAGGCCATGCGCGGAAAATCGCCGCCCGTGATCTTCAGGTAGGGATAGGACTTATCGTCGCGAAACAGGATGTTGTAGCGGGGCTTGAGCGCCTTGATCAGGTTGTTTTCCAGGATCAGGGCTTCGGCCTCGCTGTGGGTGACCGTCGTTTCCAGGTGCGCGATCTGCGAGACCATCATCGCAATGCGCGGGCTCGACAGGTTTTTCTGGAAGTAGCTCGAGACGCGGTTCTTGAGGTTGCGCGCCTTGCCGACGTAGAGCACGTTCCCGTTGGCGTCGAAGTAGCGGTACACGCCCGGCAGGCCGGGCAGCTTGGCGACCGTGGCCAGCACCTGCTCGCGCGCGTCGGCGGTAGGCTGCACGGGCCCTGCGGCGTCCTCCTTCAGGGTCGCCGTCAGCTCTTCCTTCATGGCTTGCCGCGCGTCGGGACGCGGGCGCGCGGTGTCAGTCCTGGCGCCGTGGGCGGGCGCCGGCTTGTCCGCGGCGGGATGCGGGGCCGGCAAGGCCGCTCCGCTGGCGGCAACGTAGGTCACCGGCGCTTCCGCTACCTTGTTGGCGTTGTCGGGCGCCGGGTGGTCCGGCGATTCGGAGGATGGCACTTCCTTGGTCACTGGTATCGCTTGCGTCGTATTGGTTCAGGCCTGCTCGTCGCGGGTGACGATGACGAAGGCGACGCCGTAGTCGGCTTCGTCGCTGATCGTCACCTGGGCGCTCAAGCGGTTGTTGCGCATGAATTCTTCCAGCGCGCCGCTGCACACGATGACCGGCTTGCCGCTCGGGTCGTTGAGCATCTGCGCCGAACGCCAGGTCATGGGCATGCGCATGCCCAGGCCGATGGCTTTCGAAAACGCTTCCTTGGCCGAAAAGCGCGTGGCCAGGAAACGCAGGCCGCGCACTGCGCTGCGCGCACGGCGCGCATGGTATTTCTCCAGTTCCTGCGGGCCCAGGATCTTTTCGGCGAAGCGCTCGCCGCTGCGCGCGAGCGCCGCCTCGACACGCGAGATCTGGACGATGTCGGTGCCGATGCCGTAGATCATTTTGCCCCCAGGCTCACGCCAAGACGCGCCGCGACCATGATCGCCTTCATCTCGCGCACCGCGTTTTCCCAGCCCGCGAACAGCGCGTGGGCGACGATGGCGTGGCCGATGTTCAGCTCGGCGATGTCCTTCATCGCCGCGATCGGCTGCACGTTGGTGTAGTGCAGGCCGTGGCCGGCATTCACCACCAGGCCGTGCTTCATGCCGGCGGCGACGCCGACCTTGATGCGCTCGATCTCACGGGCAACTTCCGCGCCTTCGGCTTCGGCATACCGGCCGGTGTGCAGCTCGATCACGGTGGCGCCGGTCTTCGCGGCAGCCTCGATCTGGGCCGCGTCGGCGTCGATGAAGAGCGAAACGCGGATGCCCTCGCCTTTCAGCTGCTTCACGGCGGCCTCGACCTCGTCGAAGTAGCGGATCACGTCCAGCCCGCCCTCGGTCGTCACTTCCTCGCGCCGCTCGGGCACCAGGCAGACGTCCTGGGGTTTCACCCGGCAGGCGAAGTCGATCATCTCTTTCGTGACCGCCGCTTCCAGGTTCATGCGCGTGGCCAGCTGCGGGCGGATCGCCAGCACGTCGGCATCCTTGATGTGGCGGCGGTCCTCGCGCAGGTGCAGCGTGATCAGGTCGGCGCCGGCCTGCTCGGCCAGCAGCGCGGCGCGCAGCGGGTCCGGATAGACGGTGCCGCGCGCATTGCGCACGGTGGCGATGTGGTCGATGTTCACGCCCAGGTCGATGACGGGGCCGACGGGTTCGAGGAAGCTCATCTGTGCTCTTTTCTTATAACTGCATCAAATCAATCAAAATCTGCCGGGTGTTGAGCGGCGCGCCGCCCAGGTGGTGCGCCAGCAGGAAGCGCATCAGTTGCTTGCTCTGTGCCAGGGTTGCCGGATCGGCATAGTCCTCGCGCTCCATGTCGAGCAGGGTCTTGCCGGACACCACGGGCCAGACATCGGACACCCGGGCTTCGCGCGCGCCCCGTTCCGGGTCGACCACGTAGCTGGCATCGGCCGCAACCGGTTCGCGCGTGGTGGTCGAGCGGGCAAGATCGGCGGCGACGCCCGTTTCCTTAAGTAAGGCCCTTTCGAATTTTCGCAAGACGATTTGTGCAGGTTCGTCGTGCGCCAGTTCGTTAAGCGTGGAAACGTAGTGGTCGAACAGCACGCGGTGGGCGTCGTCGCGGGCCAGCAGTTTCACCAGCAGTTCGTTCAGGTAGAAGCCGCACAACAGGGCCGTGCGCTCGAGGGGCAGCATGCCGCCGACCCATTCGGCGTCGATCAGGGTGCGCAGCTCGGACTTGCCGCTCCAGGAGACGGACAACGGCTGGAAGGTCTGCAGCACCCCGCGCAGCTTCGACAGCGGCCGTTTCGCGCCCTTGGCCACGACCGCGATGCGGCCATGGTCGCGCGTGAACAGGTCGACGATGAGGCTGGTTTCCTTGTAGGGATAGCTGTGCAGAACGAAGGCGGGCTGGCCGGTGACGCGGGTTTCGCGCACCGGGGTGCGGCTGCGGCGCGGGACGGCCGGAGCGGGTGCGGACGCAGGCGCGGA
>DOUW01000424.1 GCA_003520365.1 Massilia sp. | reverse complement strand
CAGCAGGATCGCGGCCAGGCCGACGCGCACGGCGGTGATGCCGGCGCTGCCGACCAGCGGGAACAGGCCCTTGGCATAGGCCGCGCCGACGTTCACCGAGACCAGCGAGCCGACCACGCCCAGCAAGGGCGCGAGCGTGGCCGTGGGTGTTTCCGGTGCTGCGGAGGCGGCGCTCTTCAAGGCTTCAGTCCTGCAGCGCGGGCACCGGGACGCCCATCGCCAGCGCGACCGCTTCGGCGACGCGGATGCCGTCCACGGCCGCCGACATGATGCCGCCGGCGTAGCCCGCGCCTTCGCCGGCCGGGAACAGGCCACGCGTATTCAGGCTTTGCAGGTCGTCGTCGCGGCGCTTGATGCGGATCGGCGAGGAGGTGCGGGTCTCGACGCCGGTCAGCACCGCGTCGTGCTTGTAGTAGCCCTTGATCTGTTTATCAAACGCGACAAACGCTTCGCGCAGCGCCGTGATCGCGTATTCCGGCAGCGAGGGCGCCAGATCGGTCAGGTGCACCGCCGGCTTGAAGGACGGGATCACCGAACCGAATTCCTTCGACGGAATGCCCTTCACGAAGTCGCCCATCAGCTGGCCCGGCGCATCGTAGGTGCCGCCGCCGAGGACAAAGGCGCGCGACTCGAGTTCGCGCTGGAAGGCGATGCCGGCCAGCGGGTGGCCCGGATAGTCTTCCGGCGTGATGCCGACCACGATGGCGCTGTTGGCGTTGCGCTCGGCGCGCGAGTACTGGCTCATGCCGTTGGTGACCACGCGGCCTTCTTCCGAGGAGGCGGCAACCACGGTGCCGCCCGGGCACATGCAGAAACTGTAGACCGAGCGCCCGTTCGAGGCGTGGTGCACGATTTTATAATCGGCCGCGCCGAGGATCTTGTTGCCCGCGTTCGGGCCGAAGCGGCAGACGTCGATCAGCGACTGCGGGTGCTCGACGCGAAAGCCGATCGAGAACGGTTTCGCTTCGATGTAGACGCCGCGGTCGTAGAGCATCTGGAAGGTGTCGCGCGCGCTGTGGCCGATCGCCATCACCAGGTGATTGGTCGCGATTTCCTCGCCCGAGGCGAGAACCACGCCACGGACCTGGCGCACGCCGCCCGTCTCGCTGATCAAGACGTCCTCGAGCCTGGTCTGGAAGCGGATTTCGCCGCCCAGCGACAGGATCTCGGCGCGCATCTGCTCGACCATCTTGACCAGGCGGAAGGTGCCGATGTGCGGCTTGCTGACGTACATGATCTCTTCCGGCGCGCCCGATTTGACGAACTCGGTCAGGACCTTGCGGCCGTAGTGCTTCGGGTCCTTGATCTGGCTGTACAGCTTGCCGTCCGAGAAGGTGCCGGCGCCGCCTTCGCCGAACTGCACGTTCGACTCGGTGTTGAGCTTGCGCTTGCGCCAGAAGCCGAAGGTGTCGACGGTCCGTTCGCGCACGATCTTGCCGCGCTCGAGCACCAGCGGGTTCAGGCCCATCTGGGCCAGGATCAGGGCCACGAACAGGCCGCAGGGGCCGGTGCCGACCACGATCGGACGCGGCGTGCCGGCCGGCGGACGCGGCGCGTCCACGAATTTGTAGCCGGTGTCGGGCGAGGGAACGATGTACTGGTCGTTCTTCAGGCGCGCCAGCACCGCCGCCTCGTTCTGCACTTCGACGTCGATTGCGTAGATGAGCACGATCGCCGCCTTCTTGCGCGCGTCGTAGCTGCGCTTGAAGACGGTGAAGTCGACCAGGTCGGCAACGTCGATGCCCAGGCGGGCGACGATGGCGTCGCGCAGGGCGCGGTCGGGGTGATCGAGGGGGAGCTTGAGTTCGTTAATTCGGAGCATAGGTTTCGCGTAGGGCGCCAGCGGGGGCGGTCAAATCAATCGGCTATTTTACTTCAGGCCGGCCCCGCCGATCAGGCGGAGGCAGGGCGCCACGACGCGCAGGCAACAGGGGGGCGGCGCCAGTGTGGTTTTCCGTGAAATTTTTTTTTGTTCTTTTCTACCGCTTGCGTCGCCGTGCACCGGCATGGACCTGGTCGAATGGCGGCGCGGGATGGCAGGAAGCACGGCGTTCACGCTTGATACATACGTAAAGCATGCATATTCGCAGCGGAAAGGAGAGGCGCGGCAAAAGCCGCTCTTTTATGGTGCATTGCACTATCTAACAGACTATTTCCAAGGTGTTGTTTCTACACAATTTGCCCTGTCGCGTTATGTTGACACCCGGACTTTTCGTATGGTTTTATGTATTTATTCAGATAACGCTTGATTCCTATCAATCGTGAATGAAGAGCGTACGTCCTAACCCGGCGCGCATATAAAAACAGTAGCCTCGAAAAGCAGTCGATCGCAGTCGCATTAATCTTTAAACGTAATACAAGGCATCCTGAATGACGTCCACACCCGGTTTCGTGCGGGACTGGGACGCGTTTCAAAAAGCGCTGTTCGGGAGAGACAAACACATGACGCACCTCCGTGCCCATGTCCATAAAAAACATCTGAGAAAAGCTTAGAAGGAGAAGTATTCATGACGTTTAAGTTGAAGTCGTTGCCGTATGCAATTTCGTTCCTGGTCGCTTCCGGCGCCATGGGCTCCGCCATGGCGCAACAGGCGCCGGCCGAAGGCCAGGCGGTGCAGCGCGTGGTCGTGACCGGCTCGCTGATCAGCCGTGCCGACACCGAAACGCCGACCCCGGTCCAGGTGCTGACCGCCGCGGACATCCAGAAAAGCGGCAAGACCTCGGTCGCCGAACTGCTGACCGACCTGGCAGCCAATGGCGCCGGTACCCTGGGCACCGGTTTTTCCGGCGCTTTCGCCAACGGCGCAACCGGTATCTCGCTGCGCGGCCTGACCGTCGGCGCGACCCTGGTCCTGATCGACGGCCATCGCATGTCCCCGTACCCGCTGTCGGACGACGCGCAGCGCTCCTTCGTCGACGTCTCCTCGATTCCTTTCGATGCCATCGAAACGATCGAAGTCCTGAAGAGCGGCGCGTCGTCGCTCTACGGCTCGGACGCGATCGCCGGCGTGATCAACATTAAACTGAAGAAAAACTTCAAAGGCACCCGCCTGAGCGCCGAGATCGGCGATACCCAGCACGGCGGCGGCAAGACCAAGCGCGGCTCGATCAGCACCGGCATCGGCGACCTCGACCAGGACGGCTACAACGCCTTCATCACCGCCGAATGGCGCGACCAGGACGCGATCAAGGTTTACCAGCGCGAACAGTTCGGCTGGGCCAATCGCGACTGGCGTTCGAAAGGCGGCAACGACCTGACCCTGGGCGTGCCGACCAGCCTGAACGGCGGCCTGACCGCTGCCAGCAGCCCCTTCCTGTACAACCCGTCGGGCGCGGGCGGCGCCACCAATCCGGCCAACTTCCGGTTCCTGGATTCGAAGTGCAACTTCGAGCTCTACCGCGCCGGCGGCTGCGCGGTACGCGATACCGACTCGAACATCCAGCCTGCCACCCAGAACATCAACGTCCTGGTCGGCATGACCAAGAAGCTGAGCGAAGAATGGGAAATCGCATTCAAGGGCTCGCTGTTCAAGCGCGACAGCATCAACAACCGTGGCGTGCCGCCGGTCTATTCGCCGACCAGCTTCGCCGGCAGCACCACGCTCGTCGATGGCGTGCTGACCGGCGGTGTGAACCGCATCGCAAGCACGCGCTTTGCGCCGGGCGCGGCAGTGGGCGCCGGCCTGACCAACACGTTTGCCAACCCGGCTTCCCTGTACGGTTATATTCCGGGTGTCGGCGCGACCAACACCACGGATAACACCTCGACCAGCACCCGCTTCGCGGTCGACCTGAAGGGCAGCGCCTACGGCTGGGACATGAACGCCGCCGCCGGCGCCACCCGCGTCAAGGTCGATGCCGACTACAGCGGCTACATGAACCGCGCGGCGCTCTACAACGCCATCAACAGCGGACGCTGGAATGTCCTCGGCGGTAACGATCCGGCGCTGGTCCAGGAAGTCTCGCCGCGCTTCAGCAATACCCTGGAAACCAAGCTGAACTACTTCGACCTGTTCGGTTCGCGCGAGCTGATGCAGCTGGGCGCAGGCCCACTGGCCGTGGCCGCCGGCGTCCACTGGCACAAGATGGAGCAGAACTCGCCGCCGTCGAGCCTGACCCTGAACGGCGCCGTGGCCAGCACCTCGGCCTTCGCGATCGGCGAAGAAACCAACAGCGCGGCCTTCGCCGAGCTGCGCGCGACCCCGGTCAAGAACGTCGAGGTCAGCGTCTCGGGCCGTTACGACCATTACGATACCTACGGTAATTCGTTCACGCCTGCGGCCAACTTCAAGTGGACCCCGACCCAGCAGATCGGCGTGCGCGGCACCTTCGCACGCGGCTTCCGCGCACCGAACCCGTCCGAGGTGGGCAACGCCGGTTCCTTCTTCACCTTTAACCTGATCAACGACCCGATCCTGTGCCCGGACGGACAGACCAGCACCGCCGGCAACGTGATCGCCGCCTGCGGCCAGCAGCCGCCGTACGTCCAGACCACGGAAAACCAGGACCTGTCGCCGGAAAAATCGAAGTCCTACACCCTGGGCCTGATTCTGGAGCCGATGCGCGGCCTGAACATGACCCTGGACTACTACAACATCAAGATCAGCAACCTGATCGTGACCCGTGCCGGCAACGATCCGAGCTACGTGCCTGACTGGGTGCGCGGTGCGGCGGTGCCGACCACGGTCTCGACCGGCGGCACCGGCACCACGCTGGCCACGCCGATCGTCGGCCCGATCCTGTATGGCGCATCGCCGTACATCAACGCGGGTAGCACCAAGACCCACGGTATCGAAGCGGACGTGCGTTACCGCTGGCGCCTGGCGAACGACATGGGCACCATCTCGGCCAACGTGAGCGCAGCCCACACCTTCGGCTATGAAACCGAAGTGGCGGGCACCAGCTACCAGCTGGCCGGCACCCAGGGCCCATCGTCGGTCGGCGGCGCCACCGGCAACCCGAAAGACCGTGCCCAGTTCACCCTCGGCTACAGCCGCGGCCCGCTGGACGTGACGGCGACGGTGAACTACACCGGCGGCTTCTCGACCATCGACCCGTCGCACGACGCCGTGAACTGCGCCCGCACCGGCTTCGACGTGGGCGGCCGCGCTTACTACCAGGGCAAGACCCAGCCTGACTGGCTGTGCGAGGTGCCGTCGTTCACCACGACCAACCTGAACCTCCAGTACAAGCTGAGCGAGAACCTGACCCTGCGCGCCGCGATCCTGAACCTGTTCGACAAGCAGCCGCCGTATGACGTGGCCACCTACGGCAACGCCGGTGCCCAGACCTCGTACAACGCGTCGCTGCACCAGGCAGGCGCCATCGGCCGCTTCTACAGCCTGGGCATGGCCTACACGTTCTAAGCGCAGCAGCATGGACAGCGGCAGCGATGCCGCTGCCTGAAACACTAAAGCCCCGCTGCAGAATTCCTGCAACGGGGCTTTTTTACATAGACGGCTTACATCCCGCCCCAGATCCCGGCCAGCATCGCCATCGCCGCCAGCGCGGCGGTCTCGGTGCGCAGCACCCGCGGGCCGATCGACAGGGACAGGGCGCCCGCGGCCAGCGCCGCGTCCTCTTCCTCGCGCGTGAAACCGCCTTCCGGGCCGACCAGCAGGGTCAGCGCCTGCGCCGGCTGGGCCTG
>DOUW01000425.1 GCA_003520365.1 Massilia sp. | reverse complement strand
CCGCGACGCCGCGAAGATGGCGCTGGTGGGCGAGGACCTGGGGACCATCGAGGCCGGCAAGCTGGCCGACCTGCTGGTGGTGAACGGCAATCCGCTGGCCGACCTGCGCGCCGCCGCCGACGTGCGCCTGGTGATCAAGAACGGCCGCGTGTTCTCGAACGACGAGATCCTGGCGCCGGCGCGCACGCCGGAGCAGCTCGCGGCGCGCCGGCTCGCCCTCGAGGCCCAGGAAAAGCTGTGCCGCGACGATCCGCACCACTGCGACGAGCCCGGTGGGCATGCCCACTGACCATGCACCTTGCGTAGCACCGGCAGTACTGGCTCCTCCATGGGTTTTTGAGGTACGCTTGTCGTATCGACACCATGGAGGAGACTGCGAATGACCTATGAAACCACCCAGCCCGAACGCAGCGCGATCGACGCCACCCCGGGCCTCGTCGCGCTCGACTTCGGCACCAACTGGTGCGGCTATTGCCGCGCCGGCGAGCCGCTGATCGAGGCCGGCCTGAAGGACTACCCCCAGGCACGCCACATCAAGGTCGAGGACGGCCCCGGCCGCCCGCTCGGGCGCTCGTTCCGGGTCAAGCTGTGGCCGACGGTGATCGTGCTCAAGGACGGCGTCGAGGTGGCGCGCGTGACCCGCCCGGCCGATGCCGAGGAAGTCAGACAAGCCCTGGCCAAGGCGGCCAATCCATGAGCGCGCCGAAGAACCGCGCGCGCACGGTCCTGTTCGCAAGCCTGATCGGCACCACGATCGAATTCTTCGACTTCTACATCTACGCCACCGCGGCGGTGCTGGTGTTCCCGAAGCTGTTCTTCCCGGCCGGGGACGCCTCCGCGGCGATGCTGCAATCCTTCGCGACCTTCGCGATCGCGTTCTTCGCGCGGCCGATCGGCTCGGCCCTGTTCGGTCACTTCGGCGACCGCATCGGCAGAAAGGCGACCCTGGTCGCGGCCCTGCTCACCATGGGCATCTCGACCATCGTGATCGGCATGCTGCCGACCTACGCCGCGATCGGCACGATGGCGCCGCTGCTGCTGGCGCTGTGCCGCTTCGGCCAGGGCCTGGGCCTGGGCGGCGAGTGGGGCGGGGCGGTGCTGCTCGCCACCGAGAACGCGCCGCCGGGCAAGCGCGCCTGGTACGGCATGTTCCCCCAGCTCGGCGCGCCGATCGGCTTTTTCCTGTCCGGCGGTGTGTTCCTGCTGCTGACCCAGACCTTGAGCGAGGAGCAGTTCTTCGCCTGGGGCTGGCGCATTCCCTTCCTGGCCAGCGCGGTGCTGGTGGCGGTCGGCCTCTACGTGCGTTTGAAGATCACCGAGACGCCGGACTTCCAGGCCGTCCTCGACCGCAACGAGCGCGTCAAGGTGCCGGTGGTGGCGGTGCTGCGCGAGCACCGGCGCGCCCTGGTGCTCGGCACCCTGATGGCGATGTCGACCTTCGTTCTGTTCTACCTGATGACGGTGTTCGCGCTGAGCTGGGGCACGACCCAGCTGGGCTTCTCGCGCACCGAGTTCCTGCTGATCCAGCTGGGCGCCGTGGTCTTCTTCGGCCTCACCATCCCGCCGTCGGCCCTGGTCGCCGACCGCTACGGCCGGCGCGCCGCGATGATCGCAGTGACGGTGGCCATCACCGTCTTCGGCCTGCTGTTCGGGCAGCTCTTCGTGGCCGGCAGCACGCCGCTGGTGGTGCTGTTCATGGTGCTGGGACTGGGCCTGATGGGCCTGACCTACGGCCCGTTGGGCACGCTGCTGGCCGAGCTGTTCCCGCCGGCGGTGCGCTATACCGGCGCCTCGCTGACCTTCAACCTGGCCGGCATCCTGGGCGCCTCGCTGGCGCCCTACATCGCGACCAAGCTGGCGATGGAGTACGGGATCGGGTCGGTGGGCATCTACCTGGCGATCGCGGCGCTGCTCAGCCTGGTGGCCTTGCTGCTGACTTCGGGCGGCAGGAACCGCGAGGCCGTGCCGGAAAGCGTGGCGCAGGGGCGCGGCTGAGCGTAATCGCGGCATCAATGGCGTGCCCAGGTGTGACGGATGAGGAGACGCGGCGGGTTGTAGACGTTAACACAACGCCGGCTTCACGCGTGGGCACGGGGCGCCCACCCTACGGCGCGGATACATCGTCCGTGTCACGTTCCTTAAGCCCGCCATAAGCGTCTACCCTTGAATTTTCCCGGGCCCAGCCTTATCTTGGCAGCCTGTTAATGACATCCTGTCGAGGTTTTTTTCCATGAAGCGCATCGTATTGTTCCTCGCCACCAACCTCGCGGTTGTGCTGGTGCTCACCGTTGTCCTGAACCTGCTGGGTGTCGGGCGCGCGGTGTCGGCCGAGGGCATCAACGTCGGCGCCCTGGCGGTCTTCTCGCTGGTGGTCGGCTTTACCGGTTCGAGCATCTCGCTCCTGATGAGCAAACCGATGGCCAAGTGGTCGACCGGCGCGCGCGTCATCGAGCAGCCGCAGAACTCGACCGAACTCTGGCTCGTCAACACGGTCCGTAAACTCGCCGACCGTGCCGGCATCGGCATGCCCGAAGTGGCTGTCTACGACGGCGAACCGAACGCCTTTGCGACCGGTGCCTTTAAAAATTCCGCGCTGGTGGCCGTGTCCACCGGCCTGCTGCAGGGCATGACCGAAGACGAGGTCGAGGCCGTGCTCGGTCACGAGGTGGCCCACATCGCCAACGGCGACATGGTCACGCTGACCCTGATCCAGGGCGTGGTGAATACCTTCGTCGTGTTCCTGGCGCGCGTGGTCGGCTTCTTTGTCGACAAGGTGCTCCTGCGCGGCAACGACGACCGCGGCCCCGGCATCGGCTACATGGTCACCGTATTCGTTTGCGAAATCCTGTTCGGCCTGGTGGCCTCGATCATCGTGGCCTGGTTCTCGCGCCAGCGCGAATTCCGCGCCGACGCCGGCTCGGCCAAGCTGCTGGGCTCGACCGTGCCGATGCAGCATGCGCTGGCCCGCCTGGGCGGCCTGCAGCCGGGCGCCTTGCCCTCGTCGATGAGCGCGTCCGGCATCTCCGGCAGCGGCGGCGGCTGGGGCGCGCTGTTCTCGACCCACCCGCCGATGGAACAACGCATCGCCGCCCTGCAGGCGCTGCGCTGACCAGAAAGGAACCCGATGAGCCAATTCTTCCAGATCCACCCCGAGAACCCGCAACCGCGCCTCATCAAGCAGGCGGCGCAGATCCTCCGCTCGGGCGGGGTGGTCGCGCTGCCGACCGATTCGGCCTATGCGCTGGTGTGCCAGTTGGACGATAAAAACGCGGTCGAAAAGCTGCGCCGGGTGCGCGGCATCGACGACAAGCACCACCTGACGCTGCTGTGCCGCGACCTGTCCGAGATCGCCCAGTACGCGCGCGTCGACAATGCCCAGTACCGGCTGCTGAAGGCGACCACGCCCGGCCCCTATACCGTGATCCTGGAGGCGACCAAGGAGGTGCCGCGCCGCCTGTCCCACCCCTCGCGCAAGACCATCGGCCTGCGCGTGCCGGAGAACAAGATCACGCTGGCCCTGCTCGAGGAACTGGGCGAGCCGCTGATCGGCACCACCCTGCAGCTGCCGGGCGACGACCACATGCTGTCCGACCCGGACGAAGTGCGCGAGCGCCTGGAAAAGCAGATCGAGCTGGTCGTCGACGGCGGCGCCGGCACCCTGGAAGCCACCACCATCATCGACCTCACCGGCCCCGACCCTGTGCTGCTGCGCGAGGGCAGGGGCGATCCGGCCGCCTTCGGTCTCTGATCGCTCACCGTCCCGGTCACGGGAATCCATCGGCGGGCGGCCCGACCGGCCGCCTGCCGTCCGCCACGCCAGGCTCTGCTAAAATCGCCCCCCATGGTTGAAAATTTCCGAAACATCCTGGTGTTCGCGCTGCCCGTGCTGTTTGCGATCACCCTGCACGAGGCGGCCCACGCCTACGCCGCCCGCCGCCTGGGCGACAACACGGCCTATGCCCAGGGCCGCATGACCCTCAATCCGCTGGTGCACATCGACCTGTTCGGCACCATCATCATTCCGATCGTGCTGTACCTGACCAGCGGCTTCGTGTTCGGCTATGCGAAGCCGGTGCCGGTGCAGTTCGGTAACCTGCGCAACCCGAAGCGCGACATGGCCTGGGTGGCGCTGGCCGGACCCGGCGCCAACCTGCTGATGGCGCTGATGTGGCTGGTGTTCGGGGTGCTGCTGACCGCGTTCGGCGTCGACGAGGAGTTCCCGAACAAGATGGCCCAGGCCGGCCTGGTGACGAACCTGCTGATCTTTGCCTTCAACCTGTTCCCGCTGCCGCCGCTGGACGGCGGGCGGGTGCTGACCAGCATGCTGCCGCACCGGCTCGCCTTCAAGTTCGCGCGCATCGAGCCCTACGGCTTCTTCATCCTGCTGGCGCTGCTGTACTTTAACTTGCTCGCGTTCTGGGTGCAGCCGGTGATGTGGCTGGGCGCGCAGGCGGTCAAGCTGATCGCTTCGCCGCTGACTTTCCTGTTAATGTGATGCACGCGCCGACCGTTCATCCATCGTCCTGGGTACGCCGCTTCGCGCCGCTGGTGCCGCCAGGGGAGGTCCTGGACCTGGCCTGCGGCAGCGGCCGCCACGCGCGCCTGTTCGCGCAGCTTGGCCACCCGGTGCTGGCGGTCGCCCGCGACCCGCAAGCCCTGCAGGCCGCCGCCG
>DOUW01000264.1 GCA_003520365.1 Massilia sp. | reverse complement strand
TGGACGAGATCGCCAGCGCGTCGGCGGCGCCTTAGTGCGCACGCAGCTGCGCCTGCGGCACCGCGCCGAGGAAGCTCACGCGGTCGCTCACCTTCAGCTCGCGCGCCAGGTTCTCCAGCTTGGCCCGGTCCGGGCCGTCGCCGGCCAGCACCAGGCGCACGTCGGGCAGCAGCGGCAGCGCGCCGATGATCAGGTCCTGGGCCTTGACCGGCACCAGGTGGCCCACCGCCAGCAGCGTGAACATCGGGTTGGCTTTGCGCTCGGTGGGGCGGAACAGTTGCAGGTCGACGCCGTTGCGCAGCGAGACCACGCGGTCGGCATCGATCCCCATCGCCACCACTTCATCGCGCAGGGCATTGCAGACCGTGATCACGGCGTCGGCGCGGCGCGCCGCCCACAGGATCTGGCGGCGCGGCAGCGCGTAGCCCGGGAACAGGGTGATGTCCGAGCCGCGCGCGGTGATTACCAGCGGCTTGTTGAAGTAACGCGCCAGCATGGCGGCGGCCACGCCGTCGGGGTAGAAATAATGGGCGTCGATCAGGTCGAAGTCAAAGCCTTCGTCGATCAGGCGGCCAATCGCCGGCTTCACCGCCTGCGCCAGCAGGAAGGGCGCGATGCTCATGCCGACTTTCGGCAGCACCGGGTAGCGCGGGTGCGCCACCGCGATCCCGTGGCGCACTTCGTGGCGCGGCGCTTTCGCGAAGCGCGCGTAGTTGCCGAAGCGCGGATTGGTCGAGGGGAACCAGGGAATCGGCGCCACCACACGCGACTCGACCCGGCCGCTGGCGACCAGGTGGCGCAGGCGCGTCTCGACAAAGATGCCGTGGCCGGGTTTTTCGCTGTTCGGGAACAGGGTACTGAAGGTCAGGATCTTCATGCAGCCTTCAATCCGGTGACCTGGCCATAGATGTTCTTGTAGCGCGACACGCTCACCGGCCAGTTACGCTCGGTTTCCACGTAGGCGCGCCCGGCCGAGCGCAGCGCCGGCCACAGCATCTGCGCATCGAGCAGGTCGCCGACCTTGGCCGCCAGCGAGGCCGGGTCGTCCGGCGCGAACAGCACGCCGGTCTTGCCGTCGACGATCAGCTCGCGGTGGCCGCCCACGCTCGACGCGGCCAGGATGCGGCCTTGCGCCATCGCTTCCAGCGGTTTCAAAGGGGTGACCAGGTCGGTCAGGCGCATCGACAGGCGCGGATAGACCAGCACGTCGAGCAGGTCGTAGTACTTCTGCACCTGGTCGTGCGGCACGCGGCCGGTGAACACCACCTTGTCGGCGATGCCGAGGTCTTTCGCCTGCTGGCGCAGGTTGGCGTCCTGCGGACCGCCGCCGACCAGCAGCACGCGCAGGTCGGCGTGGCGCTGCGACAGCGCCGGCACCGCACGCAGCAGCACGTCCAGGCCCTCGTAGGCATAGAAGGAGCCGATGAAGCCGATCAGGCGGTTCTGTTCCAGGCCGAGCTTGCGCTTGAGCTCCAGGTCGGCCTGGCCGCCGACGGCGAACTTGTCGATGTCGACCGCGTTCGGGATCACCGTGACTTTCGAAGCGGGAATGCCGCGCGCGACGATGTCGCCGCGCAGGCCTTCGCAGATGGTGGTCACCGCATCGGCGCGTTTCAGGGCATAGGTTTCCAGGCCGCGCGTGAGTTTGTAGCGCAGGCCGTTCTCGGTGCTGGTGCCGTGGTCGACCGCGGCGTCTTCCCAGAAGGCGCGCACCTCGTACACCACCGGGATACCGAACTTGCGGCCGGCGCGCAGGGCGGCGATCGCGTTCAGGCAGGGAGAGTGGGCGTGCAGGACGTCGGGCTTGATGGCCGGGATGATCTCGTTCAGGCGCTTTTCCAGGCCGCGGATCACCTCCAGCTGGTTCAGCACCGGCATCTTCGCCAGCGCACCGGTCGATTTCGGGGTGCGGTAGAAGTGCAGGCCGTCGGCGGTTTCCTCGAGCAGGTCGTTGCCGCCCTGGTGCTTGGCGCCGGTGACGTGGAAGGTCTCCCAGCCCAGCGCGCGCTGCTCGCGCAGGATCGAGGCGGTGCGGAAGGTGTAGCCGCTGTGCAGCGGGATCGAATGGTCGAGGACGTGAAGGACACGCATGGGTCAAACTCCGTTAGGCGGCGCTGGCGATCAGCGGGCTGGCCGCGCCGATGCTGCTGTTGGTACTGGTGGCGCCGGTGGCGCCGTTCTTGCGCAGGAAGGCTTCGAACATCAGCACGGCCCACAGCGCGGTGCTGTGGTCCTTGGTGCCGGCCAGGTGCTCGTCGACCATCCGCTGCAGGTAGTTGCGGTTGAAGATGCCGGTATCGAGCAGCATCGGGTTCAGCACCGCCGCCTTCATGGCGTCGCGCAGCGGGCCGCGCAGCCAGGAGGCGAGCGGGATCGAGAAGCCCATCTTCTTGCGGTACAGGATGTCCTGCGACAGGTAGGGCTCCAATGCCTTCTTGAAGATGTGCTTGCCCTCGCCGTTGCGCAGCTTGCTCGACGACGGCAGGCCCGAGACCCATTCGACGAACTTGTGGTCCAGCAGCGGCACGCGCACTTCCAGCGCATGCGCCATGCTGGCGCGGTCGACCTTGGTGAGAATGTCGCCCGGCAGGTAGGTCTTCATGTCGACGTACTGGGTGATCGAGAGCGGATCGTCGGTCGGCGCATTGGCGGCGTGGCCGCGCATCACCTCGACCGCGCGGTAGCCCTGCAGCTGGCTGCGGAAGGACTCCGAGAACAGCTGGTCGCGCACGCGGTCGACCAGGATCGAGACGCCGTGGAAGTAGCCGTCGACCAGGTCGCGCGCCAGCGCCTCGAAGGTCGTCTTGGCGCGGAAGATGCGCGGCGCCCAGTCGGCCTTCGGATAGGCTTTGCCGAGGAAGCCGAACACCGGTTTGCGCAATGCGAGCGGCAGCATCGAGCGCACCTGCTGCTCGCCCATCGCCATGCGGTAGCGGCGGTAGCCGGCAAAATTCTCGTCGCCGCCGTCGCCCGACAGGGCCACGGTCACGCGCTTCCTCGCCAGTTCGCAGACGCGGTAGGTCGGGATCGCCGAGCTGTCGGCATACGGCTCGTCGTACAGGCCGGCCAGCAGGTCGACCAGGCCGTAATCGTCCTTGTCGACGGTTTCGCATTGGTGGTTCGTCTTGTACTGCTCGGCCACCTGGCGCGCATAGGTCGATTCGTCGAAGGCCGGGTCGTTGAAGGCGATCGAGCAGGTGTTCACGGGTTCCTTCGACAGGCCCGCCATCATCGCCACGATCGCGCTCGAGTCGACGCCGCCGGACAGGAAGGCGCCCAGCGGCACTTCGGCTTCCATCTGGCTCTCGACCGATTCGCGCAGGCGCACGATGAGTTCTTCTTCCATCTGCTGTTCGCTCATCGCGCCGTGCGGCGTGAACGGCACGTCCCACCAGCGGCGCGGCTTGGCGTTCGCCGCGTTCGAGCCGACCTGCAGCGTCAGCGAGTAGCCCGGCTCCAGCTTGAAGGCGTCCTTGAAGATGGTGCGCGGTTCCGGCACGTAGCCGTAAGCAAAATATTCCTCGACGGCGCGCGGTTCGATCACGCGCGGCAGTTCAGGGAAGGACAGCAGGGCCTTCAGTTCCGAACCGAAGACGAAGGTACCGTCCGGCAGGAACGCGTAGTGCAGCGGCTTGACGCCGATGTGGTCGCGCGCCACGAAAAAGACCTTCTTGTTGCGGTCCCAGATCGCGAAGGCGAACATGCCGCGCAGGTGCTTGACGCAGTCTTCGCCCCACTGTTCCCAGGCGTGCACGATGGTTTCGGTGTCCGAGTGGGTGCGGAAGGTGTGGCCCAGGGCCGTCAGTTCCTTGGTCAGTTCGCGGAAGTTATAGATCTCGCCGTTGAACACGGTGACGACCGTGTGGTCCTCGTTGAACAGCGGCTGCTGGCCGGCGGCCAGGTCGATGATCGACAGGCGGCGGTGGCCGAAGCCCACGCCCGGTTCCAGGTAGACGTCGCCCTCGACCGGACCGCGATGGAACTGGGTCTGGTTCATTCGTTCGAGGACGTCGCGGTCGAATGCGCGCGTGCCGCGCGGGTCAAAAATGCCAACTATTCCGCACATGGTTCAGTAATTCCTCTGGGGGTTGTCTTGGTGTTGCTCAGGCGGTCGTACAGCGCCGTGTAGGCGCCGACCATCGCGGCAACGCTGTAATGGCGTTCGATATGGAGACGAGCCGCAGAGCCATGCTCGCTGACGCGGGCATGGTCCGCTACATACGCTTCCAGCGCATCGGCCAGGGCTGGTGGCTTGCTGGCCGGGACCAGGGCGCCGTTGACGCCGTCCTGCACCACTTCCGGGATGCCGCCGACCGCCGTCGCCACCACCGGCAGGCCGCAGGCCATCGCCTCCAGCAGGGTGACCGGCGTGCCCTCGGCGATCGAGGACAGGGCGAACACGTCGAAGGCGCGCATCAGTTCCGGGATGTCGTTGCGCGCGCCGGGGAACCAGACCAGGTCATCTACGCCCAGCTCGCGCGCTTTCTGCGCCAGCTTGTCGCGCAGCGGACCGTCGCCGACGATGGCCAGGCGCGCACGGGCGTTGGCGCCGCGCGCGCGCAGCAGGGCGAAGGCCTCGATCAGGCTGGCCTGGTCCTTCACGTCCTGCAGGCGGCCGACGGTACCGATCACGAACACGTCTTCACCTGCCCACGGCGTCGTCGCCGCCGGCAGCTTCGGT
>DOUW01000108.1 GCA_003520365.1 Massilia sp. | reverse complement strand
GTTGCAGGAGCGGCCGGCGCGCCAGCCGGCGCACCAGGAACGTCGTTCACCGGCGCGGCCGGGGTGGTGGCGTTCGGCACGCCCGAGCCGGCGTTGTTATTCATGCGCTCCATCACGCCGCCGCTGGTGGCAACGGTGCGGGTGTTGCCCATGTAGGCCAGGGCCAGGGTCGAGGCGAAGAAGATCGCCGCGGCCACCGCCGTCGACTTCGACAGGAAGTTCGACGAACCGCTGGCGCCGAACAGGCTGCCCGATGCGCCAGAGCCGAAAGCGGCGCCCATGTCGGCGCCCTTACCGTGCTGCAGCAGCACCAGGCCGATGATGACCAGGGCCGAGATCACCTGCACGACAATAACAAGATTGAACATCACGTTCATTACAGTTCCATTCCAAGTTTAACTACGTTGCAAATTCTTTAGTGCGGCACTCAGGCGGCGGCGCCGATGATCGCCAGGAAGTCGGCCGCCTTCAGCGCCGCGCCGCCGATCAGGCCGCCGTCGATGTCGCCCTGGCCCATCAGCTCGGCCGCATTGTCCGGCTTCATGCTGCCGCCGTACAGGATGGCGACGCGCTCGCCAGCTGCGGCGCTGCGCTCGCGCAATTGGCTGCGCAGCTGGGCATGCACTTCCTGCGCCATCGCCGGGGTGGCGGTCTTGCCGGTGCCGATCGCCCACACCGGTTCGTAGGCGACCACGATACGCGCGGCAGCGTCGACGTCAAGCAGTTCCAGCACGGCAGACAATTGTCGGCCGACTACAACATTTGTTTGACCCGCTTCGCGCTGCTCGAGGGTTTCGCCCACGCAGACAATCGGGGTCAGGCCGGCGTTCAGCGCGGCCAGGGTTTTCTGCGCCACGACCTGGTCGGTTTCGCCATGGTAGGCGCGGCGTTCCGAGTGGCCGACGATCACGTAGCTGCAGCCGAAATCGGCCAGCATCGAGGCCGCCACTTCGCCCGTATAGGCGCCGCTGGCGTGAACCGACACGTCCTGCGCGCCCCAGGCCAGCTTGCCGCCCGCCAGGGTATCCGCGCATTGCTGCAGATACGGAGCCGGCACGCACACGGCGCACGTGGCGTTCGCGTTGTCCAGTCCGGCGACAATTCCAGCGAGCAGCGACGCATTCGCTGCGCGGCTGCCGTTCATCTTCCAGTTACCTACGACGAGTTTGGGACGCATATAACCCCACAGTCAAATAACCCGCTATTCTAGCCCCCGTTCCGGGGGCGGTCAAACTATGGCTGAGCGGGTGTGTTAAAAGGACGTCAATGAAACCGGTATGGTTCAGTGACGAGGAACGGTGCGATCTCAAACCACCTGCAACACGATCTTCCCGACGTGCGTGCTCGACTCCATCAGCGCATGCGCCTCGGCCGCCTGGGCGAGAGGGAAGGTCTTGTAGATCACCGGCTTGATCTTCCCCTGCGCGAACAGCGGCCACACCTGCTCGCGCAGCTCCTGCGCGATCGCGCCCTTGAAGGCCACCGGCCGCGGGCGCAGGGTCGAGCCGCTGATGCTCAGGCGCCGGCGCAGCACCTGGCCCAGGTCGACGTTCGCTTTCGCGCCGCCGAGCAGCGCGATCAGGGCGATGCGGCCGTCGTCGGCCAGGCAGTCGATCTCGCGCGCCACGTAGTCGCCGGCGACCATGTCGAGCACGACGTCGACGCCCTTCCCGCCCGTCAAATTTTTCACGACCGCCACGAAATCCTCGCTCCGGTAGTTGATCCCGCGCTCGGCGCCGAGTTCCTCGCAGGCGCGGCATTTCTCGTCGCTGCCGGCGGTGGCGAACACCCGGTGTCCCAGCGCGGTAGCGAGCTGGATCGCGGTGACGCCGATGCCCGAGGTGCCGCCCTGCACCAGCAGGGTTTCGCCGTCGGACAAGCCGGCGCGGTCGAACACATTCGTCCAGACGGTGAAGAAGGTTTCGGGCAGCGAGGCCGCCTCGACCGCGCTCAAGCCTTCCGGCACGGGCAGGCATTGCGCCAGCGGCGCCGCGCAGTATTCGGCATAGCCGCCGCCCTGCACCAGGGCACAGACCATGTCGCCCTTCTTGAAGCCGCTGTCGCCAAGTTCGCCGTCGACGATCTCGCCGGCCACTTCCAGGCCCGGCAGATCGGAGGCGCCCGGCGGCACCGGATAGTGGCCCATGCGTTGCAGCACGTCGGGCCGATTGATGCCGGCCGCGTGCACACGGATCAAGACCTCGCCTGCTTTCAGCTCGGGCAGCGGCCGCTCGCACGGCTGCAGCACTTCCGGCTTGCCCGGTTGCGTAATTTCGATTGCGCGCATTTCGGCCTCCTCTTGAGAAAAGGACAATTGTACGGCAAGCCCGCCTTCCCTGTTCCCGCCTCATTTGTTGCTCGGCGGCGAATGTATTTCCTTTTCTTGTGCTCGAACGCAAACAAATTCTTTAATGCATGAGCTTTTTGGGGAACTTTAGAGTTAGCACAACGAACTCGTCCGTAGCCACCTTGTCGCCCCCATGCGCGCCGCATAGATTGGAGGACGCGCGCTGAAGCATTCAAACCGTTTCCACCAATAAGCAAAGGAACGATCATGCAACTGATTCCGTCCTCCCTGTCCGACTGGCTGCGACGTACCGCAGCAAGTTTCTCCGACTCCCTCCCCGTCGACCGTCCGCGCCGCAGCATGCTGCTGGCCGGCACGCTGCTGGCCACCGCCCTCGCCCTGCCCGGCCCGCCGGCCGGCG
>DOUW01000103.1 GCA_003520365.1 Massilia sp. | reverse complement strand
TGTCGACATCGAACCAGCTACGGCGCCAATCCTGCTTCGCCGGCGCGGCCAGCGCGGCGGGCAAGGCGTCGGGCTTCTTGCGCGACAGCGCCAGGGCGCGCGCGGCGGCCAGGCGCTCGGTGGTGGAAGCGGGCAGCGCGTCGAGGTTCTCGTTCAGGGCGTGGCGCACCTTGTACGCCAGGTTGATGTCGTCGGTATTCATAGTTTAATTCCCTTGGCCCGCAGGGCATCGGCAAGCGCGTGGGTCGCGCGCGAACAATGCGTTTTGACGCTGCCCTCGGAACAGCCCATCGCCTCAGCCGTTTCGGCCACGTCCATATCCTGCCAGTAACGCATAAGGAAGGCTTCGCGTTGACGCGCCGGGAGTTTTTGTATCTCCGCTTCGATCAGGCGCAAAGTCTGGGCCCGCTCGACCTGGTCCAGGCTCGATTCCGCCGCCGCCGAACCTTCCTCCGCCTCGTACGAGGCGAGTATATCAAAGTCCTCATCGTCCTCGTCCTTCCGGCCGAAGCCCGAGAACAGGCTGACCCAGGTGTTGCGGACCTTCTCGCGGCGGAAATAGTCGAGAATGGTGTTCTGCAGGATGCGCTGGAACAGCATCGGCAGTTCGGCAACCGGCTTGTCGCCGTATTTTTCGGCGAGCTTGATCATCGCATCCTGCACGATATCGAGCGCCGCCTCGTCCTTGCGCACCGCATACACGGCCTGCTTGAACGCGCGCCGTTCGACATTCTCGAGGAAGTCGTTGAGTTCTTTGTCTGTCGCCATGCGGATGAGAGGGGGTGATGCGCTCCGAGTACGTAGCTCGTGCTTATTGGAAAACTGACGAATCCTAGCAAAAAACCACCGGCCATGCACCGGAATTGCTCAGTTACGCCGCCTGGACGGCCGCGGCGCTTTCAAAAACTGCATGAGGATAGTCGAAATGATTCGTTGTCGCCTCAACAGGGCATGGCTAAGCTGAATTGCACGCTCATTCATACCGCTACTCATCTTGACCGCCATGCCACTCGATACCGTCTCCCGCCAGGATTTCGACATCCGGCCCCTGAACGCGCCGCTCGGCGCCGAGGTCCTCGGCCTCGACCTCGCACGCCCCCTGTCCACCTTCGACCTGGCGCGCGTGCACCGCGCCCATCTCGACCACCATGTGCTGGTCTTTCGCGATACCCGCATCACGCCGGCCCAGCAGGTCGAATTCAGCCGGCGCTTCGGCGAACTGCAGATCCACGTGCTGCGCCAGTTCCAGCTGGCCGAGCATCCGGAAGTGCTGGTGATCTCGAACATCCGCGAGAACGGCGAACCGATCGGCCTGGGCGACGCCGGCCACCTGTGGCATTCCGACCTGTCGTACAAGGCGGTGCCGAGCCTGGGCTCGATGCTGCACGCCCAGGAGTTGCCGCCCGACGGCGGCGACACGCTGTTCGCCAACCAGCACCTGGCCTGGGATACGCTGCCGGGCTGGCTCAAGCGCGAAGTCGAACACGCCCAGGCCGAGCACAGCTACCTGGCGCGCTACGAAGACCTGCGCAAACTGAATCCCTGGCGTCCCGCGCTGACCCAGGCCCAGATCGACGAGGTGGTGCCGGTGCGCCACCCGGTGGTGCGCACCCATCCGGAAACCGGGCGCCGCGCGCTGTTTGTCAGCGAACACTTCACGACGCGCATCGTCGGCATTCCGGAAGACCGCAGCCGCGCACTGCTGGCCGCGCTGTTCGCGCACAGCGTCAAGCCGGAATTCGTCTACCGCCACCAATGGAAGCCGCACGACATGGTGTTCTGGGATAACCGCTCGCTGCTGCACCTGGCGGCCGGCTGCCCGCCGGACCAGCGCCGCAAGCTGTACCGCGCGACGATCGCAGGCGATGTCCCATTTTAAAGAGCGCCTAACAAAACCTCCATGGCTGCGTTGCATCGTCTCGCCGTACCCGCGTACTGTCTTCGCCGATGCGCCGGCGGCCGTATCCCTTGCCCTAAAGGTCTTGTTAAGCGCTCTAAAGCAAACCACCCCGGAGAACCCATGTTCCGTTTTTCCAAAGTCGCCGCCGGCCTGGCCGCGCTCGCCCTGGCCGCCGCCGTGCCGGCCCATGCCGAAGGCAAGATCCGCATCGCCGAGCAGTTCGGCGTGGTTTACCTGCTGCTCAACGTCGCTCAGGACCGGAAACTCATCGAAAAGCACGGCAGGAAGCAGGGCGTCGACATCGATGTCGACTGGATCAGGCTGTCGGGCGGCGCAGCCGGCAACGATGCGCTGCTGTCGAATTCGGTCGACGTGGTCGGCGCCGGCCTGGGACCGCTGTTCACCGTCTGGGACCGCACCGCCGGCAAGCAGAACGTGCGCGCCGTGGCCTCGCTCGGCAACTTCCCGTATTACCTGGTCAGCACCAATCCCGCGGTCAAGTCGATCGCCGACTTCGGTCCCAAGGACCGCATCGCGCTGCCCGCCGTCACCGTCTCGGTGCAGGCGCGCATCCTGCAGATGGCGGCGGCGAAGCAGTGGGGCGCGGCCCAGTTCCGCAAGCTCGACCCGCTGACCCAGGCCGTGCCGCACCCGGACGCCACCGCCGCCGTCATCGCCGGCAAGACCGAGATCAACGCCCACTTCGGCAATCCGCCTTTCCAGGACCAGGAACTGGCCGGCAATCCGAACGCGAAGGTCGTGCTCGATTCCTACGAGGTGCTGGGCGGCCCGAGCTCGGCCACGGTGCTGTATGCCACCGAGAAGTGGGTCAAGGAGAACCCGAAGACCTACCGCGCCTTCCTCGACGCGCTGGTCGAGGCCGCGCAGCTCGCTTCCAGCAACCCGGAAGCCGCCGCCGACGCCTACCTGCGCGTGAACAGGAACAGCATCGACCGCGCGCTGCTGGTGAAGGTCCTGAAGGATCCGAAGGTGCAGTTCAAGGTGGCGCCGCAGAATACGCTGGGCCTGGCGCAGTTCCTGCACCAGGTCGGCGCGATCCGCAAGAAGCCGGCGAGCTGGCGCGATTACTTCTTCGCGCATCCGGCGCTTGCTTCGGGGAGCTGACATGACAATGCCGACCCTGCAGGTCGTGCCGCATGGACCGCTGTTGCGGGCCGAGCACGTTACCATCGACTACCCGACCGAGCGCGGCGTGGTGCGCGCCACCGAGGACGTGAGTTTCGAGGTGCACCGCGGCGACCGCTTCGTGCTGCTCGGGCCTTCGGGCTGCGGCAAGT
>DOUW01000104.1:2874-3025 GCA_003520365.1 Massilia sp. | reverse complement strand
GCCTGCCGCGGCGCCTGGCTGTACGGCATCGTCAGCCTGCCGGCGGCGCCGCATCCGCGCGGCGTCCTGATCGTGGTCGGCGGCCCGCAGTACCGCGCCGGCAGCCACCGCCAGTTCACCCTGCTCGCGCGCGACCTGGCCGCTGCCGGCA
>DOUW01000104.1:0-2731 GCA_003520365.1 Massilia sp. | reverse complement strand
AACGGCGATGTATGCGCCGCAGGATGCGCGCGTGGGCGGCCTGGTGCTGCTCAATCCCTGGGTGCGCACCGAGGAAGGCGCGGCGCGCGCCACCATCAAGCATTACTACCGCGCGCGCCTGTTCGACGCGCGCCTGTGGAAGAAGATCGCCGGCGGCCAGTTCGACCTGAAAGCCTCGCTGCGCTCGCTGTGGCAGGACCTCGGCAAGGCATTCCGGCCGCGCCCGGCCAGCGTCACGGTCGGCAGCGGCGCGCCCCTGCCCGAGCGCATGCAGGCGGCGCTGACCCGTTTCGGCGGACGCGTGCTGGTGGTGCTTAGCGGCGCCGACCTGACGGCCCAGGAATTCGCCGACCTGTCCGCGCGTCCCGGCGCCTGGCAGCGCCTGCTGGCGACGCCGCGCTTCACCAAGCAGAAGATCGACAAGGCCGACCACACCTTCTCGCGCCGCCCCTGGCAGGACCAGGTGTCGAACTGGACCCGCGACTGGCTGCGCTCCTGGTAAGCGCCGCCAGTGTTGCGTATTTACACTTCATCACTTTCTTAACTGAAAAATATCTTTTTAAAATGTATTTTTAGTAATTAGCTCATGGCAAAATAGCCTACTGGGATGCCCGTGCCGGCTGAAGGCACTAACCGCATGCGAGGACGCCAGTGCTAAAACTACTAAAATCGGTCAAGAACCAGTTTTCCCCGCAACCAGCGCTTACCGCCCTCGCCAAGAGCGAGCTGAAGGCGGACTTGCTGGGCCTTCCGGCGCACGATCCCGGTCCCGAGGCCGTGATCGCCGCCTCTACCAAGTGGTTGTGCCTGGCGCAGGACAAATCGGCATCGAACGATGGCGGCGTGGCGCGCGACTTCTGCCTGCAAAAGGGCTGGGCCACCTCCTACCCCGAAACCACCGGCTACATCATCCCGACCATGATCGCCATGGCGCATCGCAACGGCGACGCCAGCCTGCACGCGCGCGCGCGGCGCATGCTGGACTGGTGCGTGGCGATCCAGTTCGCGGAAGGCGGCTTCCAGGGCGGGAAGATCGATGCCAAGCCCCGCGTTCCGGTCACCTTCAACACGGGCCAGATCCTGCTCGGGCTGGCGGCCGGCGCCGCCGAATACGGCGATGCGCGCTACCTCGACGCCATGCACCGCGCCGCCGCCTGGCTGCGCGACAGCCTGGACGCCGACGGTTGCTGGCGCAAGTTCGGCACGCCGTTCGCCAAGCCGGGCGAGAAGGCCTACGAAACCCACGTGTCGTGGGGCCTGTTCGAGGCCGAACGGGTCGCTCCCGGCCATGGCTACGGCGCCGCCGGCCTGCGCCAGGTGGAGTGGGCGCTCACCAAGCAGCAACCGAACGGCTGGTTCGCCTCGAACTGCCTGACCGACGCCGACCATCCCCTGACCCATACCATCGGCTACGTGCTGCGCGGCGTGATCGAGGGCCAGCTGCTGTCCGGCCGCGCCGACCTGCTGGAAGCCGCGGTGCGCACCGCCAACGGCCTGCTCGGCGCGATCGACAAGGACGGCTACCTGGCCGGGCGCCTGGACCGCCATTTCGGCGCCGCCGCGAATTACGTCTGCCTGACCGGTTCGGTGCAGATCGCGCATTGCTACTTCCTGCTGCACCGCCTGACCGGCGACGCCCGCTACCTGGCCGCCGGCCGCACCCTGAACGCCTTCGTGCGCCGCACCGTACGCCTCGATGGCCTCGGCGACGCGGCCGGCGGCATCAAGGGCTCGTTCCCGGTGGATGGCGCCTACGGCCAGTGGCAATACCTGAACTGGGCCGCCAAGTTCTGCATCGACGCCAACCTGCTGGAAGTCGAGCTGACGGCGGCCGTGCTGGCGAAGGTCGAGCTGGCAAAGGCCGGCCTGGCATCGGTCCACCTGGCCCAGGGCGAACCGGCGCAAGCCGCGCTGGCAGGCAGCGACAGCGATGCTTAAGCCGCTCAAGAACATCGTCAAGGCCGTCCTGGAAAGCACGCGCCGGCGCCGCAACGAACAGCAGATCCGCCGCTCGAGCCGGCTCGTCACGCGCGCCGAACTGGTGCGCGACCTGGCGCGTATGGGCATCGCGCGCGGCGACACGCTGTTCGTGCACTCGTCGCTGAAAAGCCTGGGCTATGTCGACGGCGGCGCAGCGGCTGTGGTCGGCGCCCTGCAGGACGCCGTCGGGCCGGAAGGCACCCTCTTGGTGCCGACCTATTACCTGCCGGCCGGCACCGTCAAGGCTGCCTGCGAGATGGAAGGCTACGTGTTCGACCCGGCCCGCCACGGCACCAACATGGGCCGTCTCCCCGAGACCTTCCTGACCCAGGCCGCGACCCACCGCAGCGTGCACCCGACCCATTCCGTGTCGGCCTGGGGCAAGCATGCGCAATTCCTGACCGAGGGCCATCACCAGGCGCCCTCGATCTTCGGCGAGGGCTCGCCCTGGCAGCGCTTCGTCGGCCTCGAGAACGCCAAGGTGCTGGGACTGGGCGTGTCGATGGGGCCGGTGACCTTCTACCACGTGGTCGAGGATGCGCTCGGCGACGCCTTCCCCGAACCGGTCTGGGACGAGCGAACGTATACCATCCCCTGCCTGGACCGCGACGGCCGGCGCTGGGAAGTGCCGGTGCGGCCGTTCGCGCGTGCGGTGGCGGCGCGCCGCATCGACTACGCGGCGCGCGAGGACCTGCGCGACTACTTCCGCCGCGAATTCGAGCGCACCGGGCTGCGCGTGAACGGCCAAGTC
>DOUW01000102.1 GCA_003520365.1 Massilia sp. | reverse complement strand
GTGAACCTGTCGGCGCGCCAGTTCCACCAGCAAAACCTGGTGCAACTGGTCGGCCAGATCCTGGCCGAGACTGGCTGCGACGCGGCCCAGCTCGAACTCGAGATCACGGAAAGCGTGGTGATGGCCGACCCGGCCGGCGCCACCGCCACCCTGCAGGAGCTGAGCGACATGGGCGTCAGCCTGTCGATCGACGACTTCGGCACCGGCCACTCCAGCTTGAGTTACCTGAAGCGCTTCCCGATCCACGCGCTGAAGATCGACCGCTCGTTCGTGCGCGACCTGACCACCGACGCCGACGACGCGGCGATTGTCTGCGCGGTGATCGCGCTGGCGCACACCATGCAATTGAAGGTGATCGCCGAAGGCGTCGAAACCGAGGAGCAGCTGGCCTTCCTGCGCGCGCACCGCTGCGACCAGTTCCAGGGGTATTTCTTCAGTCCGCCGGTGAGCGCCGAGCGGCTGCGCAATGCGATGGAGCAGGGCAGCGACGTCTGGTCATAGCGCCTGCGCGTCAGTCGGGAACGAGGGCGAGCTCCCCCTGCCGCTCCAGCGCATAGCGCTGCTGGTCGCGCGCCAGGAACAGCCGGCCTTCGTACTCGCCGCGCGCTTCCTCCTCGATCTCGCCCAGGTCGTGGTAGCGCGGGCTGAAGTGGGTCAGCACCAGGTTCGGCAGCTTCACTTCGCGGGCAAAGGCGGCGACCATCTTCGCCGAGCTGTGCTGCGGTCCGGGCCCGATCTTTTCCAGGATCGCCTGGGTGTAGGTGGCTTCGTGGATCAGGACGTCGGCATCTTGCGCCTGCGCCGCCAGCAGGGAAGGGGTGTCGTTGTCGCCGGCGACGATGATCTTGCGCGCCGCGCGCGGCTGCAGCAGGTAGTCGGCGCTGCGCACCGGCGTGCCGTCGGCGAGTACGATGTCCTCGCCAGCCTGCAGCCGCCCCCAGCCGGGGCCGGAGGCGATGCCGTCGCGGCGCAGCTTGTCGATGTCCAGGCGCCGCTCGATCTGTTTTTCGGTGAAACTGTAGGCGAAGGTCGGCACGCGGTGCGACAGCGCGGTGGCGCGCACCCCCACGTCGGGCAGGCGGTCGATGTCCATCGCTTCCTCGACGTCGATGAATTCGAGCGGGTAGGGCAGCGTCAGCTCGCTGGTCTCGCACACGGCCTGCACGAAGCGCCGCACCGAGGGCGGGGCCACGATCAGGAGCGGCGCGCTACGATTGAGCATGCCGGCGCTGGCGAGCAGGCCGGGCAGGCCGTAGCAGTGGTCGCCGTGGATGTGGGTGATGAAGACCGCGCCGAGCGTCATCAGCGAAAAGCCGGTGCGCAGGATGCGGTGCTGGGTCGCCTCGCCGCAATCGACCAGGTACCATGCCTTGCCGCCCGGCGCGCGCAGCGCCAGGCCGGTGACGTTGCGGGCACGGGTCGGGGTGCCTGCCGAGGTGCCGAGAAATTGAAATTCCATGCTGTTCGCCGATCGTGGATATCGCTTACGATTATCGGTCAAAGGGCCGAACCCGGCACAGTCATGCCGAGCGTTACGACTTCAGTGACGACTTCAATCAACCACGAAAGAACCATGCACCTGCTTACCCAAGAACTCGACGACGCCTGCGCCGCGCTGGCCCGCATCCTGCTGGCCGGGACCCAGGGCGCTTCCCAGGATATCCTCGAGACCGTCACCCACCGGCTGGCGCAGGAGGCCACCCAGCATGCCGAATACGTGGAACTGCTCGGGCGCGATCCGAACATGGTGACGCGTGCGGTGATCTACCTGTCCGACACCCACGCCCATCCCGAGCTCGGCAGCGATACCGGCTGGTTCCGGCCGATGCTGGCGTGTTTGCTGGAGCTGGCGGCGCCGAGCCTGGCCTTGTCCGGGGCGGGAGCGCGTTTCCTGGGCGATGTCGAGGAGGGCGTGGCGCAGTCGATCGCGGACAATGCGGGTGCACGCTAGCGCGCTAGCGCGCGACAGTGCGCAGCGTCGGCAAGTAGCGCCACACATACAGGCTGACGCTGCAGCCGATCAGCAGCAGCGCGATGCGCAGCCCGAGGTGCTCGAAGCGCACCATGGCCACCACGAGCGAACTCCACATCATGACCGAGGCGACGATCTTCGCCCGCAGCGGAATGCCGTTGCCCGCCTCGAAATTGCGCAGGTAGACGCCGAACACGCGGTGGTTGACCAGCCAGCCGTGCAGGCGGCTTGATCCGCGGGCGAAGCAGGCCGAGGCCAGCAGCAGGAAGGGCGTGGTCGGCAGCAGCGGCAGGAACAGGCCGAGGATCGCGAGCACGAGCGCCAGCGCGCCGGCGATGTTAAGGAGGAGTTTCATCGGCTTGGGAGAGGTGAACCTGCATTATGCACGACCGCATGGGCATGAAATTTAATTTCATAAAAGAAATAAAAATGAAAGAATATTTCATTCCGCAAAGAAATTAAACGTGCATTGAAACAACACTTATACCGGTTTTTCTTGCTGTAGAGATACGCCACCTATACAATTTATAGGTAATCTTTCGTCAACTGTCATTCAGCCGACCCTCATGCTGCCGGGTCGTTCCCGGCCATGCCCCATCAGATCGACACGTCGCTGCGCTTCGTTCGCGCTGTGCGCCCTTATTTTCGCCGCGCGGTGCTCCTGCGTCTTGCGCTTTTCCTTTTGCTTGCGCTACCGCTGCTATGGGCGCTGATCGCGCGCGCGCACCTCGAGCTGGCGGCCACCGCACGCGATGAAAGCCATCGCAACGTCCAGAACCTGTCGCATGCCTTTGCGGAGGAAGTACGTTCGACCGTCACGACGATCGACCTGTCCCTCAGCCAATTGCGGCTGAGCTGGTTGCGCCATCCGGACCACTTCACGCAGGTCGTGGACGAACTCAACGAGCATTTGCATGGCCAGCTGAAGATCAACGTGCTGGTGACCGACGCGCGCGGCATCGTGCAGTTTGCAAGCAGCGGCAAGTTCTCGCGCCCGGTGGACCTGAGCGACCGCCCGCACATACGTGCTCAGCTCGACAGTGCCGGACGCGACCGCCTGGTCATGGGCCAGCCGCTCAGGGAGCGTATTTCGGGCCTGTGGATGGTCCACTTCACACGGCCGATCCACCGCGAGGACGGGACGCTGGCAGGGGTCATGGCCGCCACTGTCGCGCCGGCCCACTTCTCGCGCTTCTACCGCAACATCGACCTCGGCGCGAATGCCTCGATCGCACTGGTGCGCACCGACGGCGTCATCGTCGCCCGGACCTCGCGCTCGCGCGAGGCGCACGACAGCGGTAGTACACTGGCCGGCGCACCGTATACGCCGGATAGTCCGCCCTATGGTGTCTTCCACCGCATCAGCCGCGTCGACGGCATCGAGCGCTATTACGGCTGGCGCAGCCTGCCCGAATATGGCCTCGTGGTGACGGTCGGCCAGGCGGTCGAAGATGCCCAGGCGCGCTATGCCGGCCAGCGCTCGCTGATGGTCGCCATCGGCTGCGCGGTGTCGCTGCTGCTGGCGGCGGGCGGCTGGATCGCGCTCACCGCGGCCGACAGCCGGCGCCACGCCGTGGCGGCGCTGGCCGCGGCCGAGGG
>DOUW01000106.1:3789-3946 GCA_003520365.1 Massilia sp. | reverse complement strand
GGCTGGCCCGGCAGGTAGGCGGTGTTTTCGCGTGCCGCTGCGGTGGCGGCCATCTGTTCGGGGTTGCGGCCCCACAGCAGTACGTCGTGGCGCGCGGCCACGGCAATGGCGACGGCGGTACCCCAGGCACCGGCGCCGAGCACGGTAATCTTGTTCA
>DOUW01000106.1:0-3536 GCA_003520365.1 Massilia sp. | reverse complement strand
CACGCGGGCCAGGACAGCCTTCACGACCACGTTACGGTGGGCAGCCAGGCCCTTGGCTTCGGTCCAGGCCAGCGCGCCGTCGGCATCGCGCACCCTGACCCAGTCGCCGTAGCGCGCCACGACTTCGACCGGCATGCCGCGCGGCGCGACAAACAGCTTGGCGCCGCGCGCGGAAGGCGCGTCGTACAGCACCACCGAGGGCGCACCGACGGAACGGAAATCGAAGGCGGAGGCACTGCCGCATGCCAGTACCAGCAGCACGCTTGCGGTTAGTCGGGAACAGGTCATCGCGGGCCCCGGGTTGGCAAACCAGACGCCAAATTGGCAGGAAGGGCAGGCGCCGCGTCAGCCGCGCCTGCCCGTCGAGGATCTTGGAAGGACAGCCGCCACATGGGCTCCTGTCCTTGCAGCCACCGATGCGGGTGGCCGGATACGGCTACTTAGTTGGTCGGTGCGGCGGCGGCTTCGGCCATCGCCTGGCGACGCTGCTGGTAGAACACCTCGAAGTTGATCTCGGCCAGGTGCACGGGCGGGAAGCCGGCACGGGTGATCACGTCGGCGATGTTGCTGCGCAGGTAAGGGTAAACGATGTTCGGGCAGCCGATGCCCAGCAGCGGATCCATCTGGTCGGCAGGGATGTTGCGTGCCTCGAAGATACCGGCCTGCTTGCCTTCGACCAGGAAGGCAACCTTGTCCTTGACCTTGGCGGTCACGGTGATGGTGACGGTCGACTCGTAGATGCCATCGGCGATTGCTTCGGCGCCGACGTCCAGCGAGACCTCGATGGTCGGGGCTTCCTGCTCGAGGAAGATCGCCGGGGAGTTCGGTTGTTCCAGCGACATGTCTTTCAGGTAGACGCGTTGGATTTGGAATACTGGTTGCAGGTTTTCGTCAGACATGGAACGCTTTCGTTATGGAGTAAAAGGGACGGCAAGCGCCGGCCCCGATGGGCTTGGAGTCAAACGCACCGGCAATTGTATCAAAATCAATTTGGAAGCAATAGCTCCCGGCGGGAGGCTTTGATCAAGCCCTGAGGGATGCCCCGTTCGCGCAACAAAACGCGGGGCTGAGAGGGGAGACGTGGCCCGCGCGGGCGCTCGCGCCCGCGCGGTAGGCCTACTACTTATTCGCCCTTGAGCAGCGGATCCAGGCGGCCTGCCTGGTCCAGCGCATACAGGTCGTCGAAACCGCCGACGTGGGTCTCGCCCACGTAGATTTGCGGCACGGTACGGCGGCCGGTCTTTTGCATCATGATCTGGCGCTGCTCAGGGTCGAGGTCGACGCGGATGCGCTCGATGTCGGTGACGCCCTTGGCTTCGAGCAGGCGCTCGGCGCGTACGCAGTAGGGGCAGCTGGCAGTGTGGTACAGGACAACGTGTGCAGTCATCATTCTTCCTTCCGATTCTGGGTTACTTGGTTACCGGCAAGCCGGCCGCGGTCCAGGCGTTGATGCCGCCATCCAGGCTGAGCACGTCCTCGAAGCCGGCCGCCTTCAGTTGGCGCACGGCCTTGTCCGAACGGGCGCCGCTCTGGCAGACGACGACGACGGTGCGGGTTTTCGATTTTTCCAGCTCGCCGATGCGATTGCTCAAGTCTGCCAGCGGAATGTTTTTCGCGTCGCGCAGATGACTGGCGGCAAACTCGTCGGCGCTACGCACGTCGAGCACCAGGGTCTTGCCGCGATTGATGAACTGGGTCACCTGCAGCGCAGTGGCGCGGCGACCCTTCGGCGCCAGGGCTGGCCACAGCAGCGCACCACCGGAAATGGCAGCAATTGCAACAATGAAGATATTATCGAGGATGAATTTCACAAGGCTTCCATTGGTTGAAGTCAATCCGAGCATTATAAAATAGAAGCCGGACCGGATCTTCAAGTCACCATTTCGCAGACTTTTAAAGAGTAAAGAAGAGCTTATGTACAAAATCGTATTCATGCGCCACGGCGAATCCACCTGGAATCTCGAGAACCGCTTTACCGGCTGGACCGACGTCGACCTGACCGAGAAGGGCGTCAACGAGGCGCGCACCGCCGGCCGCGTGCTGCGCGAAGCCGGTTTCCGGTTCGACGTCGCTTACACCTCGGTGCTCAAGCGCGCGATCCGCACGCTGTGGCTGGCGCTCGACGAAATGGACCAGATGTACCTGCCGATCAAGAACGACTGGCGCCTGAACGAGCGCCACTACGGCGCCCTGCAGGGCCTGGATAAAGCCGAGACCGCCGCCAAGTTCGGCGACGAGCAGGTGCTGGTCTGGCGCCGCAGCTACGACACCCCGCCGCCTGCGCTGGAAGCGTCGGACGACCGCGTCTCCTTCGGCGACCCGCGCTACGCCGGCCTGGATCAAGCCCAGATCCCGCTGACCGAATGCCTGAAGGACACCGTGGTGCGCGTGATGCCGGCCTGGAACGACGAGATCGCCCCGGCCATCCGCGCCGGCAAGAACATCCTGATCTCGGCCCACGGCAACAGCCTGCGCGCCATCATCAAGATGCTCGACAACATCAGCGACACCGACATCGTCGGCCTGAACATCCCGAACGGCCAGCCGCTGGTCTACGAACTGGACGAGAACCTGAAGCCGATCCGCCACTACTACCTGGGTGACCAAAAAGCGATCAATGCCGCCATGGCAGCTGTCGCCAACCAAGGGAAGGCGAAGTAAGTCTTGCGTTTTCCAGTCAAGAAGTCGGCCGGCAGCGCCTTGCTGTGCGGCCTGCTGGCCTGCGTGCTGGCCAGCACCGCCCTGGCCGCCAAGCCCACCGAGCGCAGCCGCCAGAAAGCGGCTGCCGAGGCCAAGCGCGCCGGCATCCAGCAACAGCTGTCGGAGCTGAAGAAAGAAATCAGCCGCACCGAGGACCAGAAAGAGGACGTCGCCGACGACCTGGCCGAATCGGAAGCGGCGATCTCGAACGCCAACCGTGCGCTGCGCGACCTCGCCAACGAACAGCAGGAAACCAATGTGCGCCTGCAGGACCTGGCGACCGAGCACGAGCGCCTTGGGCAAACAATTGTTGGGCAGAAAAAACAATTGTCAGCCCTGCTGCGCGAACACTATGTCGCCGGCAACGAGGACCGCATCAAGCTGCTGCTCTCGGGCGACAACCCGAACCGCATCAACCGCGACCTGCAGATGATGGCCTACGTGTCGCAGGCCCAGGCGCGCCTGATCGACTCGCTGAACGCGAACCTGGCGCAGGTGCAGGAAAACCGCGACAAGGTCGAGAACGCCAAGACCGAACTGGAAGAAATCGCACAGGAACAGCGCGATCAAAAGGCTGTCCTGGAAAAGGAAAAAGTGCGCCGCGCCGCGCTCTTGAACAGCCTGTCGAGCAAGCTGGTGGCCCAGCGCAAGCAGGCCGACACCTTGCAGCGCGACGAGCAGCGCATGAGCGGCCTGGTCGACCGCCTGACGCGCCTGATCCGCGAACAGGCCGAGGCCGAGCGCAAGCGCCAGGAAGCGCTGGCTGCCGCGCGTGCGAAAGCCGCGGCCGAGGCGAAGGCCCGGGCCGAGGCGCGCGCCGCCGCGAAAGCCGAACG
>DOUW01000085.1:3010-6541 GCA_003520365.1 Massilia sp. | reverse complement strand
CACGCCGCCACGCTTTCTTGGCGGTCGATCCAGCCTGCGCGATCCTTTCTGCGATTCGAGCAGGAACAGCTCGTCGGCCTCGGCGATGCCGGACAGCAGTGTGGGCCGGTCGTGCCTGGCCCAGGCCAGGAAGCGGTGGCGCCAGCGGAAACTGGTGTTGCGGTGTACGCCGAGCGTCGCGGCGGAGGTGCGCACCGATTGTGCTCCGAGCATGCGCTCGAGGTAGTCGAGCCAAAGCCCGCGGTGGCGCAGGCGGGCTAGCGGCGTTCCCGTCAGGGCGCTGAAGGTTTTGCCGCAGGCGCGGCAGCGGTAGCGCTGCAGGCCGCGGTCGCGTCCATGCTTGTGATGCCGCTCGCCACTGCAACCGGGACAAACAAGGCGGGACGGTGTCACTGTCTCGATGGCTGCACGAAGCCGGTCAAGGCCGAGTGCGGGACGCAAGCGCTCCAGCAATTGTCGCCGCTGGCCCTGGCTCAGCAGGCTCACGCCGTCGATCCACCGCTTGAACTTTACCGCCTGCATCGTCGCCCTCGTCGTCGCTCCGGATACAAGCTCAGACCACGTCGCGGTGCGACAGTTCAGTTAACCCAACAGGTAACGGTGACAGCGCCTTTTGTTTTGTAGTCGACTGTTCGTTGCGGTCGTTTTGCTCTTCCAGGCGTTCTCAGGAACGCCAGTAATCCGGCTGGGCATAGGCTGCCCGCAGGAAGTCGACGAAGGCGCGGATGCGTAGCGGCAGGTGGCGACGCTGCGCGAACACCGCATAGATGTCGTTGCCCGGGGCGGCGAAATCGTCCAGCACGCTCACCAGTTCCCCCGTCCCGATCTGGGCGCCGACCTCCCACATCGAGCGCCAGGCCAGGCCCTTGCCGGCCAGCGCCCACTCGTGCAGCACGGTGCCGTCGTTGCACACCATGTTGCCGGCCACCTTCAGCGTCACCGCCTTGCCGCCTTCGCGGAAGGTCCAGCCGCGCTGGCTGCCTTCGCTGCTGATCGCCAGGCAGTTGTGGCGCGCCAGGTCGGCCGGCGTCTGCGGCGTGCCATGCCGTTTCAGGTAGGAAGGAGCGGCCACCACCACCCGGTGGTTGTCGGCCAGCTTGACCCCGACCAGGCTCGAGTCGCCCAGGCTGGCGATGCGGATCGCCACGTCGACACCTTCGCCGATGACGTCGACCAGGCGGTCGTTCAGGTTCAGGTTGACGGTCAGGTCGCGGTGCTCGGCCAGGAAAGAGGGCAGCAGGGGCGCCACGTGCTGGCGTCCGAAGCCGGCCGGCGCCGAGACCAGCAGGTGTCCCCTGGCATGGGCGCTGCGCGCGGAGACGGCGCTTTCCGCCTCCTCGAGTTCGGCCAGGATGCGCTGGCAATCCTCGAGGAAGGCGGCGCCCTCGTCGGTCAACGCCAGGCGGCGCGTCGTGCGCTGCAGCAGCTTGACGCCGAGGCGTGCCTCGAGCGCGTCGAGCCGGCGCCCGATCATCGCCGGTGCAATGCCCTCGGCGCGTGCGGCCGCCGACAGGCTGCCGCGCGCCACTACCTCGACGAAGGTCGAAATCTCCTTGAACTTGGCCATGTCGCTGTGTCGGCACCTTTCGTATCTGTGACAAAAACGCACAGATGATATGAAAAAATGTATCGTTTAAGTACTTCAATGTGAATATACTTGATGATATGACAAACGCCAAGCCGGGCCTGCCCGTGCTCGTCCGGCTGGCCGTGCCGCATTCATCACCTCGAGGAGCAAGCAATGAGCATCGCCATCCCATCCGGCATGGAAATCCGCGCCGACATCAAGCCCGGCTACGAACAGATCCTCACGCCCGAGGCCCTGGCGCTGGTTGCGCAACTGTCGCGCCAGTTCGAGCCGCGCCGCCAGGAACTGCTGGCTGCCCGCGTGGAACGCGCCAAGCGGCTGGACGCCGGCGAGCGCCCGGACTTCCTGCCCGAGACGGCCCACATCCGCGACGGCGACTGGAAGATCGCTCCGATTCCGGCCGCGCTGGAGTGCCGCCGCGTCGAGATCACCGGTCCGGTCGAGCGCAAGATGGTCATCAACGCCCTGAACTCGGGCGCCGACAGCTACATGACCGACTTCGAGGACTCGAATTCGCCGAACTGGGACAACCAGGTCACCGGCCAGATCAACATGCGCGACGCCGTGCGCGGCACGATTTCGCTCGAGCAGAACGGCAAGTCGTACAAGCTGAACGAGAAAGTGGCGACCCTGGTCGTGCGTCCGCGCGGCTGGCACCTCGACGAAAAGCACGTGCTGGTCGACGGCAAGCGCGTCTCGGGCGGCATCTTCGACTTTGCCCTGTTCATGTTCCATAACGCCAAGGAGCAGCTGGCGCGCGGCGCCGGCCCTTACTTCTACCTGCCGAAGATGGAATCGCACCTCGAAGCGCGCCTGTGGAACGACATCTTCGTCGCCACCCAGGAGGCGCTGGGCCTGCCGCGCGGCACCATCAAGGCCACCGTGCTGATCGAGACCATCCTGGCCGCCTTCGAGATGGACGAGATCCTGTACGAGCTGCGCGAGCACAGCGCGGGCCTGAACGCGGGCCGCTGGGACTACATCTTCTCGTGCATCAAGAAATTCAAGCTGGACAAGGACTTCTGCCTGGCCGACCGCCCGAAGGTGACGATGACCTCGCCCTTCATGCGCGCCTATGCGCTGCTGCTGCTGAAGACCTGCCACAAGCGCGGCGCGCCGGCAATCGGCGGCATGTCGGCCCTGATCCCGATCAAGAACAACCCGGCAAAGAACGAAACCGCGATGGCCGGTGTGCGCAACGACAAGGCGCGCGACGCGACCGACGGCTACGACGGCGGCTGGGTCGCCCACCCGGGCCTGGTCGAGCTGGCCATGACGGAATTCAAGAAGGTGCTGGGCGACAAGCCGAACCAGATCGAGAAGCAGCGTCCGGACGTGGAAGTGACCGCGGCCCAGCTGCTCGACTTCAAGCCGGAAACCCCGATCACGGAAGAGGGCCTGCGCTACAACATCAACGTCGGCATCCACTACCTGGGCGCCTGGCTGGCCGGCAATGGCTGCGTGCCGATCCACAACCTGATGGAAGACGCCGCCACCGCCGAGATCAGCCGCTCCCAGGTCTGGCAGTGGATCCGCTCGCCGAAGGGCGTGCTGGAAGACGGCCGCAAGGTCACTGCCGAGATGGTGCGCGCGATGATCCCGGAAGAACTGGCCAAGGTGAAGGGCGTGGCGGCGGATGGCAGCAGCGCGAGCTATGCGCGCGCCGCCGAGATCTTCGAAGAAATGTCGACCTCGGAGCAGTTCGCTGAATTCCTGACGCTGCCGCTGTACGAGGAAATCTGACAGCGTACGGGGTGGCCGCCGCCGCGCGGCTACCGTATCCGCAACCGCGTAGGGTGGGCGCCCCGTGCCCACGCGTAAGGTCTGCGTCGTGTTAGCGTGGATGAAGCGCCGCGTCTGTTTACCGTTCACGCGTGGGCACGGGGCGCCCACCCTACAGCCCTCATTCATGAATCACGTAGGGTGGGCGCCCCCGTGCCCAC
>DOUW01000085.1:0-2922 GCA_003520365.1 Massilia sp. | reverse complement strand
GGAAAGGATTGGTGCGCCGTTCCAGTCCGATGCTGCTCGGCACCGTCGGCACCTCCACCGCGCGCTTGGCGCTCTCGTCGCGCATCCGCAGCGCCAGCGCCTGGTTATCGGGTTCGACCGCCTCGGCAAAGCGCAGGTTCGACAGCGTATATTCGTGCGCGCAATACACTTGCGTATCTTCCGGCAGGCTTGCCAGCTTTTCCAGCGAAGCCGCCATCTGTTCCGGCGTGCCCTCGAACAGGCGTCCGCAGCCGCCCGCGAACAGGGTGTCGCCGCAGAACAGCCAGTGGCGGCCGGGCGTGCGCCGCACGTAGGCGATGTGGCCGAGCGTATGGCCGGGCACGTCCAGCACGTCCAGTTCCAGGCCGGGCTGCGCCAGCGTGACGCGGTCGCCCTCGGCCAGCGGATGGGTGACGGCGGCGATGCGGTCGTTGCGCGGGCCGTAGACCGGCACCGGGAAACGCGCCAGCAGCTCGGGCACACCGCCCGTGTGGTCAGCATGGTGGTGGGTGAGTAAAATGGCGGTAAGCGTCAATCCATGCGTGGCGAGTGCGTCCAGGATTGGGCCGCTGTCGCCGGGATCGACCACGGCGGCGTGCGTGCCGTCGTGGATCAGCCAGAGATAATTATCCTTGAACGCGGGTACGGTCAGGACACTCAAATCATTGTGTGACGCGCCGCTTTCGGCGCCTGGTGGCGGATTGGTCATGGTTTCAATAGAGGGTAGGCATGGATAGCGCTGCTTCCGAAAAATCCATTATAGCGCTCGACGAATGGCTGCTTTCGCCGGCGGGCGCCTACGTGCGCGCCTTCGAGCAAGCCTGCCTCGACGAGCTGACGGCCGACATCTTCGGCTTCAACGCGGTGCAGATCGGCGTGCCGCAGATCGATGCGCTGGCCGCCAACCGCATGCCCAACAAGTGGCAGGCGGCCACGCGCACCTCGATCGCGGACGAACTCGCCTTCGCCGACAGCGGCAAGCAGATCGCCGTCGCGGTCGACTTCGCCGAGCTGCCGTTCGCCTCGCAAAGCCTGGACCTGGTGGTCCTGCCGCACGTGCTCGAGTTCGCGGCCGAGCCGCACCAGGTGCTGCGCGAGGTCGAGCGCGTGCTGATTCCCGAGGGCCAGGTGATCATCTGCGGCTTCAATCCGGCCAGCCTGTGGGGCATGCGCCAGGGCTTCGGGCGTTTCACCAGCGGCGGCTACCTGCCGGCGGCCGGCGAGTTCATCTCTTTGCCCCGGCTGAAAGACTGGTTAAAATTGCTGAATCTTGGGGTCAGCAACAGCCATTTCGGCTGTTACGCGCCACCTTTCCGCACCGCCCAGTGGCTGCAGCGCTTCGCCATGATGGAAGGCGCCGGCCAGCGCTGGTGGCCTTATCTCGGCGCCGTCTACATCGTGCATGCGATCAAGCGCGTCAAGGGCATGCACCTGATCGGGCCGGCGTGGAACAAGAAATCAAGCCGGGCCCGGCAAGCGGTCCCGGCAACCAACAGAGAATGAACCAGACAACGAAAGACCAGGCGGCATGACGAAAGTGGAAATTTTTACCGATGGCGCCTGCAAGGGCAATCCCGGCGCCGGCGGTTGGGGCGCGCTGCTGATGGCCGACGGCCACGAGAAGGAAATCTATGGCGGCGAGCCGAACACCACCAATAACCGCATGGAACTGAAGGCGGTGATCGAGGCGCTCAGCGCCCTGAACCGGCCATGCGAGGTCGTCCTTCACACCGACAGCCAGTATGTGCAAAAGGGCATCTCGGAGTGGATCCACGGCTGGAAGGCGCGCGGCTGGAAGACCGCCGCCAAGGAGCCGGTCAAGAACGACGACCTGTGGAAGGCGCTCGACCTGGCCCAGCAGCAGCACACCGTCGAATGGCGCTGGGTGCGCGGCCACAACGGGCATCCGGGCAACGAGCGCGCCGACGTGCTGGCCAATAAAGGTGTGTCACTGGGACGTCGTTAGGAAGAGCTCGCTTGAGATATACTGCCGCCTTCCTTGCCTTCATTCATCAGTATTCTCCATGCGCCAGATCGTTCTCGATACCGAAACCACAGGTCTTAATCCCCGCACTGGCGACCGCGTCATCGAAATCGGTTGCGTCGAGCTGGTCAACCGCACCCTGACCGGCAATAACTTCCACCGCTACATCAACCCCGAGCGCGACTCCGACGAGGCCGCGCTCGCGGTGCACGGCCTGACCACCGAGTTCCTCAGCGACAAACCGAAGTTCCACGAGATCGTCGAGGAACTGCGCGCCTACGTGCAGGGCGCCGACGTCATCATCCACAACGCGCCGTTCGACCTGGGCTTCCTGAACCACGAATTCCAGCGCCTCGGCCTGCCGCCTTTCGTCGAGCACTGCGGGTCGATCATCGACACCTTGGTGTTCGCAAAGGAAATGCACCCAGGTAAGCGCAACTCGCTGGACGCGCTCTGCGACCGCTACGGCGTCTCGAACGCCCACCGCAAGCTGCACGGCGCGCTGCTGGACTCGGAGCTGCTGGCCGACGTCTACCTGGCCATGACGCGCGGCCAGAACTCGCTGTCGATGGACGTCGAGCCCGAAGAGACCGGCGGCGGCATGCTGCTCGACGCGGTGCCGCTCGGCGAGATCATCGTGGTCCAGGCATCAAGCGAGGAACTGGCCGCGCACGAGGAAGTGCTGGCCGGTCTCGACAAGGGCGTCAAAGGTGAATGTGTTTGGAGAAAATATTCGCCGATAGTTTGACGTTGGAGAAAGTTTTTGGCATAATACTCCTCGTTGTCAGGGAGGTTAGCTCAGGGGTAGAGCACTGCATTCACACTGCAGGGGTCGCAAGTTCGAAACTTGCACTTCCCACCAGAATTCAGCTGTTAAAGCAGCGACTTGAAGAGGCCGGAGCGAATCGCTACCGGCCTTTTTTATGGTTCATCGCACT
>DOUW01000254.1 GCA_003520365.1 Massilia sp. | reverse complement strand
TGGCGCAACGGAGAGGCCCCCTGCCCGCTGCCGGCGGAGGAAACGGCGCGCCTGGCGGCGCTGGCCGCCAGCGGCCTGCTCGACAGCACGCAGGAAGCCGTGTTCGACCGCCTCACCTTTCTCGCGGCCCAGGTCACCGATTGTCCGATGGCCTTGCTCACCCTGGTCGACGCGAACCGCCAGTGGTTCAAGTCGCGCGTCGGCCTGGCGCTGGCGGAGACCCCGCGTGAGCAGTCGTTCTGCAGCCACGCGATCCTGGACGAGCAGCCGATGCTGGTGTTCGATGCGCGGCAAGACCTTCGCTTCGCCGACAATCCGCTGGTGACCGGCGCGCCGCACATCCGTTTCTATGCGGGCGTGCCGCTGCTCGACGCCCAGGGTTACCGGCTCGGGACGCTGTGCGTGCTCGACCGCGAGCCGCGCCGGCTGCGCGAGCGCGAGCTGCGCGCCCTGTGCGAGCTGGCGAAAATCGCGATGGAGGAGATCAGGCGCCGCCGCCCGCCTGCTGCTTCCTGACGGCGGCGATGACGGTATTGCGGATGGTCTTCAGGACGGCGTCGGCCTTGAAGGGCTTGACGATGAAGCCGTGCACGCCGCGCGCCAGGGCGGCCTGGATGGTCGGCGCGTCGAGGGTGCCCGAGACCATGAAGATGAAGGTCTTGGGCAGCATGACGCGCAGCTGCTCGACGACGTCGCCCTCCTCGATCTGCTCGCGCGCGATGCAGATCAGCTGCGGCCGGAACTTCGCGGCCAGCTGCAGCGCCCCGTGGGCCGTGTGGGTCTGCCCCACGACCTCGTAGCTGCCGTCGGTCAGCACCGTATTCAACAGGCCGCGCGAGATCGCGTTCGAGTCCACCAAAACTGCCTTGAGCATGCTGTTCCTTCAATTCAGGTCGCGTCGTAGGCCAGCATCTTCCACGTGACGCCTAGGCGCACGTCGGTCTTGAGCTGCACCAGTTGGCGCGACAAATACAAAATTTCTTTTTCGGCGCGCAGGCGCTCGCCCAGCGGCGTCATGAGGATGCCGGCGCCGGCCATCACGGCATCGAGGCTGCCGTAGGCGTTGAGCAGGCGCGCCGCGGTCTTCATGCCGATCTTCGACACGCCCGGCACGCCGTCGGTGGCGTCGCCCATCAACGCCAGCAGATCGTGCAGCAGCTCGGGCGCGACGCCGAACTTGTTGCGCACCCAGGCGTCGTCGTGCCACTCGTTCTTGAAATGGTCCCACACCAGGGCGCCGTGCGCGACCAGGGCGTGCAGGTCCTTGTCGGTGGTGGCGACAATCGCCTCGCCGCGGTTCTCCTGCAGCCAGCGCATCACGCAGGTCGCGACCACGTCGTCGGCCTCGACCCCGGGCAGCATCGCGACGTGCACGCCGGCGCGGGTCAAGCGTTCCTGGAATTCCGGCAGCGCCTCGCGCAGCACCGAAGGCATCGGCGCCCGGTGCTCGCGGTAGCGCGGATACAGCGCGTGGCGCCAGGTCTGGCCGCCGTAGTCGAAGGCGGCCAGCACATGGGTCGGCGCGTGCGCCTCGAGCACGTTGCGGAACGACGAGAACGCGTGGCGCAGCGCGATGCTGGCCTTCAGGTCGGAGTCGGGCTCCGGGCTGGCTTCGTAGACCCGGCGCACGATGTTCAGTCCGTCGATCGCGAGCAGCTTTCCCATCGATGTCTTACCTCGCGTAGTCGTACTTGCCGCCGCGCTCGAGGGCGCGCTGGTAGGCCGGACGCGCATGGATGCGCTGCACGAAGCCGGAGAGCTTCGGGTACTGCGCGCCCAGTCCGCCGCGCACGGTGGCCGCCTCCAGCGGGAAACTCATCTGGATGTCGGCGGCCGTGAACTCCTGGCCGGCGAACCAGGGCCGCGCCGCCAGTTCCGATTCCAGGTAGTCGAGCTGGGCCCGGATGTTCGGGTTGACGAAACCGTCCTTCACCTTGCGTGCGATGGCGCGCGCGATCGGCTTGACGAAAAACGGCATCGGGCCATTCTCGACACGGTCGAACACGAGCTTCATCAACAGCGGCGACATGGCCGACCCTTCCGCGAAGTGCAGGAAATACGTGTACTTCAGCTTTTCCGGCGTGCCGGCCGTCGGCGCCAGGCGCCCATTGCCGTAGCGCTCGACCAGGTACTCGACGATCGCGCCGGATTCCGCCACCACGGTGTCGCCGTCGGTGATCACCGGCGACTTGCCCAGCGGGTGCACGGCCTTCAGTTCCGGCGGCGCCAGCATCGTCTTCGGGTCGCGCTGGTATTTTTTGATCTCGTATTCCAGGCCCAGTTCCTCCAGCAACCAGAGGATGCGCTGCGAGCGCGAGTTGTTCAGGTGGTGGACGGTGATCATGGCGGCGGCCGCAGTGTGGAAAGGACCGCTAGCTTAGCACTGTTGCGCCAGCACAAAAAGGCATCGGAAGATTTGCGGTGGAATGTTTATGGTTTGCAACAAAGACATATACTTGCGAACTTTTTACCAGTTCCTTGTAACCGTTATTCAAACTCCGCTGTCGCAGGACGCGACGGCTTCTTTTCAACCCACCCACCATCGCTCATGAGAAAACTGCCGCGCCTGAACATTGCCCGAAAGCTGGGCCTCCTCACCATCTGCACCGGGATCGGCATGGCCATCGTCGCCACCTGCTTCCTGGTCTCCGAGCGCAAGCTGATCCTCGAGGAGCGCGGCCACGGCGTGCGCCAGGCGGTCGAGGTGGCCAGCGGCGTGATCGAGCGCTACCGCCTGGCCGCCGCCAGCGGCAAGATGGACGAGTCCGAGGCCAAGCGCGCCGCGCTGGCCGAACTGAAGACCCTGCGCTACAGCGGCTCGGAATACTTCTGGGTCAACGACATGGCGCCGCGCATGATGATGCACCCGACCAAGCCGGAGCTCGACGGCCAGGATCTCGGCGCGATGGCCGACCCGAACGGCCTGCGGCTGTTCGTGGCGATGGTCGAGGTGGTGCGCAAGGACGGCGCCGGCTTCGTCGCCTACATGTGGCCCAAGCCCGGCGAACAGGCGCCGGTGCCGAAGGTGTCGTACGTGCAGGGTATTCCCGGCTGGGACTGGGTCATCGGTTCCGGCGTCTACATGGACACCGTCGGCGCCGTGTTCTGGCCGCGCGTGGCCTGGTTCTCGGGCGCCACGATCGTCCTGTCCGGCGTGATCATGCTGTTCGGCCTGACGCTCTCGCGCAGCATCGCCCAGCCGCTGGCGCGCGCCGTGACGGTCGCGCGCACCGTGGCGGCCGGCGACCTCACCGCCGTGATCGACGTGCGCGGCCACGACGAGACCGCGCACCTGCTCGACGCGCTGCGCGAGATGAACGGCAGCCTGAACAACATCGTCGGCGAAGTCGACCTCGGCATCCAGGCGATCGCCAGCGCCTCGGCCCAGATCGCGGCCGGCAACCACGATTTGTCGAGCCGCACCGAGCAGCAGGCCGGCTCGCTCGAGGAAACCGCCTCCTCGATGGAGCAGCTGACGGGCGCCGTCCAGCAGAACGCGGAACACGCGCGCCACGCCAACACGCTGGCCTCGAAGGCGGCCGAGGTGGCGGTGCGCGGCGGCGAAGTCGTGCAGCAGGTGGTGCAGAAGATGGAGTCGATCAACACATCCTCGCGCAAGATCGTCGACATCATCGGCGTCATCGACGGCATCGCCTTCCAGACCAACATCCTGGC
>DOUW01000484.1 GCA_003520365.1 Massilia sp. | reverse complement strand
TCCGGCAAGTCATCGCGAAGGCCTTCGCCGACGCGCATGCCGAGCGAGCGCCACTTCGCTGATCTCGCCGGCGAAGCGCTCGCGGCTGCCGTCGGCCAGGCTGAGCTCGAGCGCGGCCGGCTCGCCCAGCAGCGTCTCGAGCGCGACATGGGCGCTGGTCGACAGGACGATGACATCGCGCGCGCCCACCTCCTGCAGTGCGTCGAGTGCGGCGAAGGCCTCGACCAGCAGGCTGCCCCGCACCTGCCCGGCGCGGCCCTCGTCGATGACGAGTTCCAGCAGCCGGCTTGCACTCGAAAACTCCGCCAGGGCGGACCTAATTTGCTGCGCCAAGGCAATGCTCATGACCGGCTGCGCTCCTGGGTGATCGGTTGGAAGACGCCTTCCAGCTCGATGAATGCCGGAAGGCATCTGCCACGATAGCGCGCGATGCAGGAGCGATATTGCGCCAGGTCATCGTTATGCCCGGCCGGCACCGCACGCACGTGCGCGCCTCAGCCAGGAAGTGATGCTAAAGTGTCTACAAATACGACAATAAGGTTTCCCGTGAAAGCGCTCCACAAACTCAGTACCGTCGGCTACGTCTTTGCCGCCCTCCTGTTCTTCGCCTGCGGCTTCGCGCTCATCGTGCTGGCCGGGATCGAGATCTGGTCCGCCCTGAAGCCCGGCGACGAGCAGTCGGTCCCGGAACGCTTCCAGCTGATCCTCGAATGCGTGGGCCTGTTGACCATCGCGGTGGCTGCGCTCGAACTCGGGCAGACCGTGCTCGAGGAAGAGGTCCAGCGCACCGTGCACACCAGCGCCCCGACCCGGGTGCGGCGTTTCCTGTCGCGCTTCCTGATCGTGGTCGTGGTCTCGCTCGCGGTCGAATGCCTGATCGGCGTGTTCCAGTTCCTGCACACCAAGCCGGAACTGCTGCCGCACGTGGCCTCGATCGGGGTCGCGGCGGCCATCCTGCTGGCGGCCTGGGGCCTGTTCATCCGCCAGAACGTCGACGCCGAAAAGCTCGAGCCGGAAGCGATGCACGAGGCCCAGGAAGAAGACAAGGAAGTCGAAACGTAAGCAGCCCGCGCTTATTGCGAGCGCGGTGCGCGCGTGAAGCGCTGCGGCACCAGGCGCCGCAGCGGCGTCCCGACCGCCTCCCGGAAGCGCGGGCTGTGCAGGCAGATGCCGCCGGCCAGGCCGACCAGGCAGCCCAGCACGGTATCGATGAAGCGCGCGCCGATCAGGGCGCCGGCCGAGCCATGGCCCAGCACCGCCGCTTCGGCCAGCAGGATGGTCAGCGGCGTGATGAACACCGTCGCCAGCGCATAGTGGCGCACGATGGTCGACTCGATGACGAAGGTGAGTGTCATCATCAGGAGCGCGATGCTCCAGTATTCCAGCGGCAGCAGCAACAGGCCCCAGGCCAGCAGCAGGCCGAACGCAGTGCCGATCATGCGCTGCAGCTGGCGGCTCCAGACCGCGCGCAGCGACGCGCCCTGGATCACCGCCAGGCAACTGACCGGCACCCAGTAGGGCTTTTCCAGCTGCAGCACTTGGGCCAGGGCCAGCGCCAGCCCGACGAAAACGCCGATGATCACCGAATCGAACACCACGAAGTCGAAGGTGGCCGCCGGCAGCGGCGCGATCGGCAGCGGCGCGCGCCGGCGCAGCATATATAAACTGTAGAAGAAGCCGATCAGGCAGGCCAGCAGGCTGCCGAGGAAGATCAGCCCGACCCGCAGCGGCCAGTCGGCCAGCGGCACCGGCGAATAAGCGCCGATCGAGGCGGCCATGACGAAGAACAGGCTGCCTGGCGGGACGACCCGGTAGAAGCGGCAGACCATCGTCACCAGGATGCTGACGAAGACCAGCGCGGGAATCATCAGGCCGGGCAGGAAATGGCTCATCACGCCAAGCGCATAGCAGGCCGTCATGCCGAAGGCGGCCGCCATCACCATCACCATGCGGTGCGACATCGGCGTATTCGGCAGGTAGATGAAGACCAGGCCGCCCAGGGACGCCACCAGACCGTAGTCCATGCGTCCGCTCCACGCGCCGATCAATAGCGGCAGGCCCGACGCCAGCGCGGCGGCGAACGGCATCTGCCAGGCACGGTCGCTGGCGTGGATCGTGGTCAGCCCGCGCAGCTCGTCCTCCAGCAGCGCGCGCAGCCCGGCTCGTTGGGGTGGTCTGCTCATGATGTGATCATTGTGGCATGGCTGGCGCGGACGGGACGCACGGCCTCTGCCATCGAAAACGCGGGCACGCATTGCGATTTCGCATGAGTTTTCAGGAAACACTTGGAATCTCGCCAGAGTCCGGCTATAATCTTGCCTTCTTCGGGTCGTTAGCTCAGCTGGTANNGTTCGAATCCCGCACGGCCTACCAAAGAATTCAAGTTGTAAAGCATCGACAAAAACGCCAACCTTCGGGTTGGCGTTTTTGTTTCCATTTCCGTTTCATCTCCGGTAGCCCATGGCCCAGACCATCACCGCCCCCGTCCACCACGAACTGCTCATCAAGAAGAGCCGCTTCATCGCCTGCGTGCAGCCGATGGCCGACCGTGCCGGCGCCCAGCAGGTGGTGGCCGGCCTGCGCGCCCAGCACCCGGGCGCGGCCCACGTCTGCTGGGC
>DOUW01000493.1 GCA_003520365.1 Massilia sp. | reverse complement strand
GTCGGCGCGAAGGTCTCGATCGGCGCCGGCTGCGGCACCGGCTGCGGAACCTGCGCCGGGCTGGCGTGCGGCGCCGCCTGCGGGCTCAGGGCGAGGATCTCGGCCTCGATGTCGGCCGGGATGTTCGCCGGCGTGTTGGCCGGGGCTGCCGGCGCGGTGTTGCGGGTGTGGTCAATGCGGCTTGCCGCTTTTTCGATAATGCTCACATTCGCTCCTAGTATTCTTACAGGCCCGGGCGGGCTACCATCGTCGCCACGCCGACGCCATACAGGCCGATCAGCAGCATCACGGTGGCGGCCAGGCCGTACAGGCGCTTCTTGCGGCGCACCTTCTGGGCATCGGTCCAGTGCATGTTGATGGTGCCGAGGATCGGCACGCCGGTCACTTCACGCAGGGCCGCCTGGCTCAGGAAGGTCGGGCGGAACTGGCTCATCAGGAAGGCGCCGGCCAGGCCAGCCAGCAGCGCGACGATGAAGGCGGCGGTAAACAGCACCGGGCGGTTCGGACCGGTCGGCACCAACGGCGCCGTCGGCGGTTCGATCACGCGGAAGCTGAGGATGTCGGTGGCCGAGGACAGGTCGCCCGACAGGCGCGCCTGCTCGCGGCGCTCGACCAGGCGCTGGTAATTCTCGCGGTTGACCTGGTAGTCGCGGTTGAGCTGGGCCAGCTGGGCTTCGACTTCCGGCGCGGTCGTGCTCTGGGTGCGCAGGGTGTTGACGCGCTGCTGGTATTCGTTGACGCGGGCGCGCAGCGAAGCGACGCGCGACTCGGCGTCCGACAGCGACACGTTCAGCTGCTGCATCATCGGGCTGGCGGCCAGGTTCGGATTGACGCCGCCTTTCTTCGCCTCTTCCTTCTTGCGTTCCTGCAGCTGCTCGAGCAGGCGCTTGGTGGCGATGATGTCGGGGTGCTGCTCGGTGTACTGCAGGCGCAGGGCATCGAGGTTCTTCTGCGTGGTGGCGATGCGCTCGGCCAGTTCCGGATCGACCGGGCCCGAACCGTCCTTGCCGCCACCGGTCATGCGGCGGCGGATCGCATTGCGCGCCTGCTCGGCCTCGGCCAGCTCCAGGCGGGCCTGGCTCAGGGCGTCGTTGGCGTTGGCGACCTTGCTGCCGAAGTCGGCGCCTTCGCGCGGCAGCAGGCCCATGTTCTTGATCTTGAATTCCTTCAGCGTGTTCTCGGCGGCCGCCAGCTTCTCTTCATAGCTGCGGATCTGGTCGTCGATGAACTGCACCGCCTTGTCGGATTCCTGGCGCTTGCCGCCGAAGCTGCCTTCCATGAAGATGCTCAGCAGCGACTGCACCACGTCCTTGCCCAGCTTCGGATCGGTGGCCTTGTAGCTGATGGTGTAGATGTCGTCGCGCTCGGTGCCGGCCAGGGTGATCTTCGACATCAGGCTGTCGATCATCTTTTCCTTTTCGTCAGGCGTGCGGGCCTTGACGTCGAGGTCGGTCATGCGCATGACCTTTTCGATGTTCGGCCGGCTGATCAGGGTCTGGCGCATGAACATCACCTGCTGGTTCAGGTTGGGCAGCGAGGTCATGCCCGACAGCAAGGGCTTGAGTATGCTTTGGGTATCGACGTAGACACGGGCGGTCGTCTCGTACTGGTTGGGCATCCGGAGTACGACTGCCCAGCCGATCAGCGCCACCACCCAGGTGATGATCACTGCATGCCAACGGTATTTACCGATGGCCTTAAGGAAATTCAGAATAAGGGCTGTTATTTCTGCCATCTCGTCAGTCTCGCCATGAACACCCGGCGCAGGAAACGCCAGGCACAACAATCAAAACAAAGAACCCGCATCATCGCTTGTTGTTTGTGCAATTGCAATTGCGTGCTGGAAAATTGCGCTAATAAACGCGCCGAGTGGCACCGCTTACAACACAAATTCTTAACTGCAACGCATAAAAAACCCGGATTGGGGCTGCTTGACGCGGTACTATTGTCGTCAAGCAAACTTCTGCGGGCTGCAACTGTTGCACTAGATCAACCGTGAAGGTTCGGGGAAGAAGTCCTACGGGTCGCTTTGCTCAACATCAAGCTGATGTATTGTAATGTTTAAAATACAAAAGGGTCTGCACGATTGATTCCTATTCGAAATAATAAAAAAGCAAGCGTCGCGCAGCCGGCACGCACCCGCCGCGCACTGTTTGGCGCCACGCTGCTGAGCCTGGCCAGCGTGCTGGGCCTGGCGAACATGCCGGCGCACGCCGACGGCCTGGTGCGTACCATTCCCGCGGTCAAGCCTTCCGTGGTCGGGGTCGGCACCTTCCTGAAGACGCGCAGCCCGGCGGTGATGTTTACGGGCACCGGCTTCGCCGTCGGCGACGGCCTGAGCATCGTGACCAATGCCCACGTGGTGCCGAACCAGCTGGACGGCGCGAAGATGGAGCAGCTCGGGGTGGTGGTCGGCAGCGGCCAGGAGTTCAGCTTCCGACCGGCCCAGCTGGTCGCGCTCGACCGCGAGCACGACCTGGCGCACCTGCGCCTGGAGGGCGGCCCGGCCTTGCCAGCGCTGGCGCTGGGCGACTCGCGCACCGCCGCCGAAGGACAGGCGCTGGCATTCACCGGCTTCCCGCTCGGCATGGTGCTGGGCCTGAATCACGTGACCCATCGCGCCATGCTGTCGGCCATCACGCCGATCGTCATGCCTTCGATGAGTTCGCGCCGGATCGACGCGCGCGCCATTGCCCAGCTGCGCCGCGCCCCGTTCAGCATTTTCCAGCTCGACGGGACCGCGTATCCAGGCAACAGCGGCAGCCCGGTCTACAATCCCGACACGGGAGAGGTGCTGGCTGTTATTAATATGGTGTTCGTCAAGGGGCTGAAGGAAACGGCGATCACCAACCCCAGCGGCATCACGTATGCGGTGCCGGTGCAGTACGTGCAGGAGCTTCTGCAACGGAAGTGAAAAAAAGAAAAGTATTTCAATCGTGCACGCCTTTGCCTCGAGCACGATTACGATACAATACGCCGGTTTGATGGCTAAATAACAATTTTAAGGCATTCGTAACAGCGTGGCGCTGCCGGTCGCTGCATGCCGGGAAAGGAATTGACGTGAGCAAGATCATGACGAATCTGACGAAACTGGCGCTGGCCGCCGCCTGCGGCCTGGCCTTGGCCGGCTGCGCCAGCAAACCGCCGGCGCCATCGGCCGCTGCCATGGCCCAGGCCGTACCGGCCGACTACCTGATCGGACCGGGCGATGCCGTCAACATCATCGTCTGGCGTAACCCGGAGGTGTCGATGTCGGTACCGGTGCGTCCGGACGGCAAGATCACGACCCCGCTGGTCGAAGACCTGCCGGCCGCCGGCAAGACCTCGACCGAACTGGCGCGCGACATCGAGAAGGCCCTGGCCAAGTTCATCCAGCAGCCGGTCGTGACCGTGGTCGTCACCGGTTTCGTCGGCAATTACGCCGAGCAGATCCGCGTGATCGGCCAGGCCGCCAAGCCGCAGGCACTGGCCTACCGCCGCGACATGTCGCTGATGGATGTCCTGATCGCCGTCGGCGGCGTCACCGAGTTCGCTTCGGGCAACAAGGCCAGCATCATCCGCAACGTCGACGGCCGCCAGGAAAAGCTGAACGTGCGCCTGGACGACCTGATCAAGGAAGGCGATATCTCGGCCAACATGCCGATGCGCCCGGGCGACATCCTGGTGATCCCGGAAAGCTTCTTCTGATCCGGGTATTCGCAACCGATTAGCTGTCGGGTTTTCTTACAACGACGCCGCTCAGGCGTCGTTGCATTTTGCTCCTGGCCGGCGCATGCCCCGCTAAGTGCTTGATTCACTGTTGCATTTGGTCAATGTGGCGTGCCTGGTACGGGGCTTGCTTCAAGGTTGAAAAAGCCCGTCACCGGACGCGGCTATGGCATACTTTCGATGACTCAGGAAACCGTCGATATGGAAGATCAAGCAGACCGCAAACCGACCATGCCCGAGGCGCAAGGGCCCCACGATGCAGCGCAGCTCGACGCCCGCGGCGCCGCGCGTCGCCGCTTCACACGGGCCGGCGTCGGTGCGGCCGGCGTCATCCTGACCCTGCACAGCCAGGTCGGCATGGCCGCGGATGAGCTCCTGCCCTGCGCTTCGCCGTCCGGCTTCATGTCGATCAAGACCGCCAGCCACAATCCGCAGAATTCCTGCACCAATAACCGCTCGCACGGCTACTGGAAGAACCACGGCAGCGCCTGGATGTCGAGCACCGGCACCAGTCCCGATACCCGGTTCGGCGACGTGCTGGCGGCGCGCGGCAACTATGCCGGCCTGGCGGACTATACCCTGATGCAGGTGCTTGCCCGTCCGAAAGAGGCCAAGGAGATCAAGAATATCGACCGCAACAACGTGGCGATGCAGATCGTTACCGCCCTGCTCAATGCGCGTTCGTCGGCCCGTTCCGGCATCCCGAGCGTGCTACCGGAAGACAAGGTCGTCGCCATGTGGGACGAATTCACGCTCACCAACGGCTACAAGCCGACCGGCAGCGCCACGCCCTGGACCGGGGCCCAGATCGCAGGCTACCTGGAAACCACCTTCCGCTAGGATGGAACAGTACGCCGTCGTGACGCATGCGTAGTTCGCCGATCTGGCGCCTGGCCCCCGGGCAGCGCCTGCTGCACCGCTGCCACGACGGCGAATGCGTGCTCTTCAACGACCTGTCCGGCGCCACCCACCTGGTGGACGACCTCACCCTCGGCCTGTTGCAGGCCCTCGCCGAAGCGCCGCAGCCGGCCAGCGACCTGGCCGGCGATCCCGACCCCGATACCCTCGCCGCGCTCGACGAGCTGCTGGCCGGCCTGGCCGCGCTCTATCTGATCGAGGCGGTCGAATGCTGACCGTCGCCACCCTTGGCCGCCGCGAACTCGGCGCCCGCCTGCGCGGTCCCGGCCTGCGCCTGCAGACCGGTCCTTTCGTGACTTGCATCCGCAGCACGCTGGCGCCGTTGCTGGATGCCCTGGGCACGATGTACGCCGACTATCCGGTGCTCGACGACGGCGCGCTGGCCGACTTCCACGTGCGCTTGTCCGGCTCGCGCGGCCTGTGGCGCCTGGTCCGCCCGCAGGTACACTTCCATTACGACGGCATGGCGCCGTTCCAGCCGCTGCCCCTGGACCAGGCTTTTCCCATGTTCGAATGGGCGATGAACTGGTGCGTCTCGAGCCAGGCCCATTCCTGGCTGGTGATCCATGCCGCCGTGATCGAGAAGGGTGGCCGCGCGGCGATCCTGCCCGCGCCGCCCGGTTCCGGCAAGAGCACGCTGTGCGCAGCCCTGGTCAACCGCGGCTGGCGCCTGCTGTCCGACGAATTGACCCTGGTGCGGCTGGACGACGGCCGCATCGATCCGCTGCCGCGCCCGGTGAGCCTGAAGAACGCCTCGATCGGCATCATCCGCGATTACGCGCCGCAGGCCGCCTTTACGCGTCCCGTGGCCGACACCGTGAAGGGCACCGTGGCCCACATGCGCGCTTCCAGCGACAGCGTGGCGCGCGCGCTGGAGCCGGCCCTGCCTGCCTGGATCGTGTTCCCGCAGTGGCGCAGCGGGGCGCCGGCCGAGCTGCAC
>DOUW01000432.1 GCA_003520365.1 Massilia sp. | reverse complement strand
AGCTTGAACACGCGCGCCGGCTCGCTGGTGGCCGCCGCCAGCGCCTGCACCGGCGTAAGGCCCGCTTCGACCAGCGCCTTCAGCTCGCGGTGCATGCTGATGCCATATTGCGTGCCGGGGTTGCCGGCGTCGGTGCCGGCCAGCACCGGCACGCCGGCCTTGAACATGGCGGCGGTCACCAGCTTCGGCGCCACCAGCATCGCCGCGCGTTCCTTGTTGCCGTAGCGTGCCTTGAGCGGCGCCTGGCCATCCTTGTCGAGCAAGGCGGCCAGGGCCGGGTTGGCGAGCAGGTCGTCGCCGCGCCAGCCGGCCATGCTCTCGAGTACCGTGAAGGTCGGGATCACGAAGGCGCCGTGGCTGGCGGCCAGGCGCGCCAGCCCCTCGGCGTCGCCGGACTCTCCCGGATACAGGTGCACCAGGCCGTCGGCGCCCGCTTCCAGCACCGCGCGCGCATCCTTTTCGTTGCCGATGTGGACCACGGCCAGCTTGCCGCGCAGGTGGGCCGCGTCGATCACCGCCTTGGCCGTCGCCAGGTCGAGCGAGGGCATGCCGTAGCCGCTTTCCATGACGATCTTGATGAAGTCCGAGCCTTCGGCGATGCGCGCGTCGACGAAGGCCTGGGCCTGCTGCGGCCCGGTGATGGTGGGGATGACGACGCCGAACTGGGTGCCGTGGCCGTGCGGCGCGGTGACCAGCGTGCCGGCCGAGAACAGGTCGGCATGGTCGTGCCGGCTGCCCTGCGCCATCTCCTGCTTGGCCTGCTTCATGAGCTTGAGGTCGGTGAACATGTCGACCTGGGTGGTCACGCCGAACAGCACCGGCAATTCCTGCCAGCGGAAGACGTGGGTGTGGGCGTCGATCAGGCCAGGCAGCAGGGTGCGGCCGGCGCCGCTCACCACACGCGTCCCCGCCGGCGGCGGGCCACGGAAATCGGCGTTGGCGATGACGCCGTTCTCGAACAGCACCGAGCGGCGTTCATGCACGGCTTTGCCGTCGAACACGCGCACGTCCTGGACCAGGGTGGCGGCAGCAAGCGCGGCGGGGCTGGCGCCGATGGCGGCGCACAGCAGCAGGAGTTTCAGGGTGGTCGGTTTCATCTCGGTCTCTCCAGGTGGTTGGATGAACCGAGTATGGAAGAGCGGCGGCGGCGTCACCAGACGCAACTGCCACCACTTTCAGGTGACAAATGTCATGCGCGCGGACGCTGGCGGGCCAGGTGCCGATCAAGTGCATTTGCAAAATGCTGGCGGTCGGCCTGGCTGAAGGCGGACGGGCCGCCGGTGTCGACGCCGCTGCTGCGCAGCTCTTCCATGAAGGCGCGCATCGTGAGTTGCTGGGCGATCGTGTCCTTCGTGTAGAACTCGCCGCGCGGGTTGAGTGCGTAGCCGCCCTTCTCCAGCACCTGCGCCGCGAGCGGGATGTCGCCGGTCACGACCAGGTCGCCGGGCTGCAGGCGCGCCACGATTTCGGCGTCGGCAACGTCGAAGCCGCCCGGCACCTGCAGCGCGCGGATGAACTTCGAGCCGGGCACGCGCAGCAGCTGGTTGGCCACCAGCGTCACGGGGATCTGCGTGCGCTCGGCCACCCGGAACAGGATGTCCTTGATGACGCCGGGGCAGGCGTCGGCGTCGACCCAGATCTGCATCGGGGTCGTTGTCAACGCAGGCTCATCGTAAATTGTCCCAGAGGTCGCCGGTCGGGCTGATGCGCGGCGCGGCGACGCCGAAGTGCTGGTAAGCGGCGGGCGTGGCAATGCGGCCGCGCGGGGTGCGCTGCAGGTAGCCCTGCTGGATCAGGTAGGGCTCGAGCACGTCCTCGATGGTGTCGGCCGCCTCGCCGATCGCCGCGGCCAGGTTGCCGATGCCGACCGGGCCGCCATTGAACTTGAACAGCACCGCTTCCAGGAGCTTGCGGTCCATGACGTCGAAGCCGACCGAGTCGACGTCGAGCATCTTCAGGGCGCGGTCGGCCATGTCCTTGGTGATCTCGCCGTTGCCCTTCACTTCCGCGTAGTCGCGCACGCGGCGCAGCAGGCGGTTGGCGATACGCGGCGTGCCGCGCGCGCGCATCGCCACTTCGCGCGCGCCCTCTTCGTTGATCGGCGCTTCCAGCAGGTGGGCGCTGCGGGTGACGATCTTGGTCAGCTCGTCGACGTTGTAGAACTCGAGGCGCGCGACGATGCCGAAACGGTCGCGCAGCGGGTTGGTCAGCATGCCGGCGCGGGTGGTGGCGCCGACCAGGGTAAACGGCTGCAGGTCGAGCTTCACGGAACGCGCGGCCGGGCCCTCGCCGATCACGATGTCGATCTGGTAGTCCTCCAGCGCCGGGTACAGGATTTCCTCGACCACCGGCGATAAACGGTGGATCTCGTCGATGAACAGCACGTCGTTCGGCTCGAGATTGGTGAGGATGGCCGCCAGGTCGCCCGGACGCTCCAGCACCGGGCCGGAGGTCTGGCGCAGGCTCACGCCCATCTCGCGCGCGATGATGTGGGCCAGCGTGGTCTTGCCCAGGCCCGGCGGGCCGAACAGCAGGGTGTGGTCGAGCGCCTCGCGGCGCTTCCTTGCGGCGGAGATGAAAATCTCGAGCTGGTCGCGGATCTTGGCCTGGCCGACGTATTCGTCCAGCTGTTTCGGGCGCAAGGCGCGTTCGATCGCCTCCTCGTTGGGCGAGGCCGGCGCCGCGTCGATGACCCGCTGCTCGGTGAAATTGTCGGTCTGGATGCTCATTGCTTGAATCTCGAGTTAGGGCGGCTTAGTCCCTAAGCCTTGGACAGGGCCTTCAGGGCGAACTTGATGCCGTCGGACACGCTTGCGCCTTCCGGCAGGTTCTTGGTCGCGACCAGCGCTTCCTTGTCAGAATACCCCAATGCCAGCAGCGCGTTCATCACGTCGGCCTGGGTATCGTCGCGCGGCGCGCCGCCGCCGACCACGCCGATGTCGGCGCCGAGCTTGCCCTTCAGTTCCAGCAGCAGGCGCTCGGCGGTCTTCTTGCCGATGCCGGGAATCTTGACCAGGCGGCCCGGCTCCTGCAGCGTCACGGCCTGGGCCAGGTCGTTCACCGACATGCCCGACAGGATGCCCAGCGCGGTGCGCGCGCCGACGCCGGTAATCTTGATCAACTGGCGAAACAGCGCGCGCTCGCTGGCCGTGCCGAAGCCGAACAGCAAATGCGCATCCTCGCGGATCGCCTGGTGCGTGAACAGCACGACGCGCTCGCCGGTGTGCGGCAGGTTGTAATAGGTGCTCATCGGCACGTCGATTTCATAGCCGACGCCGTTGCAGTCCACCAGCAGTTGCGGCGGAGTCTTTTCGAGCAGGATTCCGGAGATGCGACCAATCATGGTTGACCTTTGTTATTGGATTTAGACGAGGCGCCCGCGCTTCATGCGCAGGCCGGCCAGTTGCGGACCGAGCGAACCGATCAGCGCCAGCGTATCGTGGCTGTTCGCGTGGCAGATGGCAACCCCGAGCGCGTCGGCGGCGTCCGAACCCGGCAAGCCGGGCAACGTCAGCAGGCGCGAGACCATGTCCTGGACCTGGGGCTTGGCGGCCTTGCCGGTACCGACGACCGCCTGCTTGATCTGGGTCGGCGAGTATTCCGCCACGTCGAGGTCGGCGCCGACCAGGGCGCTGATCGCGGCGCCCCTGGCCTGGCCCAGCAGCAGCGTCGACTGCGGATTGACGTTGACGAAGACCTTCTCGATGGCGGCGCAGCTCGGCTGGTAGGTGGCGACGATCTCGCGCACACCGTTCAGGATGATCTTCAGGCGCGGCGGCAATGCCCCTTCAAGACCGGTCTTGATGGTGCCCGAGGCGATGTAGCGCAATTTGCTGCCCTGCTTTTCGATGACGCCGAAGCCGGTCGTGCGCAAGCCTGGGTCGATGCCGAGAATAATCATTATCGAATGTTATACCGGCCAGCAAGGTTCGTGGGAAAAATACTGTGGAAAAACACAGTGGGGTGGGGTTATTGAGGCTGGGGGCCTCAATAACGAAGTGCCCACGCGGAACGATGAATAGTGGCAACAGGGCAACGGAAGACCCGGGGCGTCACCAGCAGGATGCCACATAAATGCTGCTTCGTGGCCCGTGCCCGTGCACCAGCGCGCGTGGGTTTATCGCGCCAGCGGCGCTGCCGTCACCGGAAACACGCGATCGTACGCGATGTTGAACAGAAAGCCGTACACCAGGTAGAAAATCACGATGGCGATATCCATCAGCAGCGCTGCCCACAGGCCGATGCCGAGGTACCAGGCGATCAGCGGGATCAGCATGACGACCAGGCCCGCCTCGAACAGGAAGGTGTGGGCGACCCGGATCTCCATCGTTTTCTGGACACTGCCGCGCAGGCGCAGCATGGCGCGGTCGAACATGACGTTGAACACGAAGTTCCAGAGCGTGGCGATGGTCGCCGACGCGACGCCGATCACGCCCATGTGCTGCACCGGCTGGTCGAAGACAAGGGCTGAACCGGGAATGAAGATGGCCAGGGCCACGGCTTCGAACAGGAGCGCATGAACGACGCGCTCGCGGAATGTACGCATGTAACTTTCTCTCTTGTAGCTGTACGGGTCGTCTGCCCGTTTGACGTTTCGCCGGCATCATCCCATATTCTATAAATCTATGCATAGAGGCAAAATCGAGGCATCATGCTTCAAATATGAAACACCTGAATTGGGATGACCTGCGCCTGTTGTTACTCATCGCGCAGGAAGGGACGCTGCGGCGCGCGGCCAGGAAGGCCGGAGTGAGTCCGGCGACCCTGTCGCGCCGGCTGGACGACCTCGAGGACGCGGTCGGGCACAAGCTCGTCGAGCGTTTCCAGGGCGGCTGTATCCCGACAGCCTTCGGTAGCGATGTCATCGCGCTGGCCGACCAGATGGGCGAGATTGCGCTCGACGTCGAGCGCAGCCGGGAGCGCCAGGATGCGCATGCCGCGTCCGGCCTGGTGCGGATCAATACCGACGAGTGGCTCTCGTATTTCCTGACCACCCGGTTTGCGCGCTTTCATGACGCCTACCCCAACATCGAGGTGGAAATCATTACCTCGCACCGGCCTTACAACCTGACGCGCCGCGAAGCGGACATCGCGATCCGGCCTTACCGCCCTGAACAGCTCGACCTCGTCACCCGCCGGATCGGCACCCTGGCCTTCGGCTTGTATTGCAGCCAGGATGTGGCGCAGCGCCATGCTGCTGCCCTGGCAAACCGGGACTGGGCCAAGCTGCCATTCGTGGGGTTCGACGAGCCGCGCGCCGAGTTCCAGTCCGACCGCTGGTTGCGCGCCCTGCCCGGCGCGCCGGCGCCCTGGATGAAGTGCAGCTACGGACTCGGCATCCTGGATGGCGTCAGCCACGGCGCCGGCCTGGGTGTGCTGGCAACGTTTCTCGCGGGCGACGCACAGGATCTGCACGCCGTGCTTCCCCATATTCCCGAACTGGATCAGGAGATCTGGCTGTCGATGCACGGCGGCCTGCGTACGAGCGCACGCGTCCGGGCCGTGGTGGATTTCATGGAAGAGGTGTTCAGCGCCTACCGGGAAACCGGGCATTAAAGCCCGGCATGCCGGGACTGCCCGGGACTGCCCGGGACTGCCCGGGNNCGGGACTGCCCGGGACTGCCCGGGCTTGGCCGGGCTTGCCGTTAGGCGGTGACGGGCGTGCGATCAATTCAGCAGCCGGCCACGCACGCCGGCGACAGGCGCAGTCGCCGGCATGGAAACAATCAGATCAGTGACGGAAGTGACGGGTACCCGTGTACAGCATCACGACGCCGCGCTCGTCGGCCGCGTCTATCACTTCCTGATCGCGCATCGAGCCGCCCGGGTGGATGACGCAGGTCGCGCCGGCATCCACCACCACGTCGAGGCCGTCGCGGAACGGGAAGAAGGC
>DOUW01000169.1 GCA_003520365.1 Massilia sp. | reverse complement strand
GCCGGCGGCGGCCAGCGCCAGCAATGCGCAGGCCGTCAGCACCAGCAGTACGGCGCGCTGGCGTGTCGGCGATGCTGGCGGCGGGACGCGCATGACCTTAGAAGTCGTAGCGCGCCGAGAGCTTCAGCTGGCGGCCGTCGCTCGGGTAAATGCCGCTGCGGCAGCCGAAGGCGTTGCTGAAGTACTGGCGGTCGGCCAGGTTCAGGCCGCTCACGGCGAACTCCCAGGCGCCGACCTTGCGCGCGTAGCGGGCATCGACGGTGGTGTAGGACGGGATGCGCGCGGCGCAGGTGTTCGAGAAGTCGTTGCCGTAGCGCTGGTTCGACACGTACTGCGCGCCGACGTCGGCGCTGTGGCCGCTGGCCGGCATCCACGCCAGGCGCGCGGTGACGACGTTCTTCGGCACCAGCACCATCTCGCGGCCGGCGTTCGGGCCATCGGTGAACTCGGCCTGCACGTGCTGCCACTGGCCAGTCAGACGCCAGTCGCCGCCGATGTTCAGCTGGCCTTCGAGTTCGACGCCCTGGCGCCGGGTCGGATCGAGGTTGGTGTTGGCGCCGAAGCCGCCGCCCAGGGTCGGATCGAAGAAGATCTCGTTGCGCAGGCGGTGGCGGAACACGCGCGCCGCGACGCGGCGTTCCTCGTCGCCGACGGTGACGCCGAGCTCGAGGTCGCGCGAGGTTTGCACGTCGAGCAGCCCGGTCGAGGAGCGGTAGCCGTTCTCGTCGGCGTTCGGGATGCGGTAGCTCTCCCCCGCCTTGGCGTGCACGGTGACGCCGGCAATCGGATCGATGCTGCCCTCGACGCTCCAGCCGTTCTGCGACTGCTCGCCGTTCGGCACGAACAGGTCGGGGTTGGCCTCGTCCTTCTCGAAGCGCTCGTGGCGCGCGCCCAGCGCCAGGCGCGCGTTGGCCGCGCCCGGGAAGCGCATCTCGTCGCGCAGGTAGAAGGCCTTCGAATCCTGGCTCGCGTCCGAACCGGTGCTGGTGGCGCGCTCCCAGCGCATCAGGTCGACGCCGGCCACGACCTCGTTGAGCATGCCGTTCCAGCGCGACGTCTGGCGCAGGCGCGGCGAGAACTGGGTCTGGCGCGTGTGGTAGCCGTACTCGTAGACGTAGGTGCCGTAGTCGTAGGCGGCGTTCACCTCGCGCTCGCGGTGCGACAGCTCCGCCGCCAGCTCGACGCTGCCGATGCGGTGCTCGGCCGACAGGGTGACGCGGTCGCTGTCGAGGCTGCCGAAGTCGTTCGGGGTATTCGTCTGGCGCGGGTTGGCGTTGAATTCCTCGAGCGTCAGCGAGCCCGGGAAGCGCGAATCCTGGCGCGCGCTTTCCACGCGCAGGCCCAGGCGCGAACCGTCGACGGCCCACTGGACGCCACCGCTGATGGTCTTCTGGCGGAATTCGTTGTTGTCGCGGTAGTTGTCGGTGCCCTGCTTGGCGGCGGCCAGGTCGAACGACAGCGGGCCTTCGCCATGGCGGACCGAGGCGCGCGCGTCGTACTGGTCGAAGCGGCCGCCTTCCAGGCTGAGCGAACCGTGGTAGCCGGCTTCGGCCCCACGTTTGGTGATGATGTTGATGACGCCGCCGGTCGCGCCTTCGCCGTACAGCACGCTGCTGCCGCCGCGCGTGATCTCGATGCGCTCGACGGTGTCGACCGGGATCGAGGACAGCACGGTGCCGGCCAGCTCGTTCTCGTTCATGCGCACGCCGTCGACCAGGATCACCAGGTTCTGGCTGCCGTTCGAGCCGAAGCCGCGCAGGTCGAGCGCGAAGTCGGGCGAGCCGTCCAGGCTCTGGCGGCCGTACACGCCGCCGATCTTGCGGATCGCGGCATTCACGTCGGTGGCGCCGGCACGGCGGATGTCCTCGGCCGTGATCACGCTGGCGCCGATCGGCGGCAGGGCCGCGTCGCTGGCGAAGCGCGCACCGGTGACGTGGACGGTGGTCATGGCCTGCTCGGCGCTGGCGGCGCCGGGGAACAGCGAAAAGGAGAAGCAAACGGCACAGGCAAGCGCGAGCGGCTTGATCGCCGGCGCGCTGTTCGGAACAGCAAAAGTCATGTTGTGATTCTTTTGAAAAGTGTGCACCCGGCCCTGCGTCCCCGCAAGCCGGATTCAACGAACGTTCCTTGGGACGTTCACCTGTCCTGGCCGGTATCCGGGCTCGCAAGTCGGACCGCCTCACCTTCCTATGCCGGGGCACAGTGGTCTTCGAGGGGCCAGTCGCCGGGGCGACGCTTGTTTACCGTTGCGGGGGCAGCACACCTTGGCCGCGCGCCGGAGGCGCCGCGGACTCGTGTTTCCCGTTTAACTGCGCACGCCGATTGCGTGCGCGGGCACCAGAACGGGGAGGATTATATATCGGGCAAGGGTGGCGGTCGATGCACGGGGCGCGTGGATGCGTGCCGTGAGCCCGCGTGGGTACGAGTACCCCCCTCCGAGGACCGCTTTTGTAGGGTGGGCTCTTGAGCCCACGCGGTCTCATCGCCCGATCAGAGGCAGCAGGCGAATCAAGCGTTCTACGCGGCTCAGGTCCCGCGCTTGCCGCGCGCGGCTTCCTCGGCCCTGGCGGCGGCCTTCTCGGCGGCGATGCGCGCCTTTTCGGCCATCTCGACTTCGTGGGCGGCGATGCGCACGGCGCGCGTTTCCGGGGTTTCCAGGCTGATGCGACCCAGGGCGCCGGTGCGGTAGTCGTGCAGCAGCACGTGGGCCGCTTTTTCGATGTCGTACTCGCCGCCGCGCACGCGGAAACCCCGGCGCGAGGCCACGTTCTCGACCACGGCGATGCCGTCCATGCCTTCGGTCTTGAATCCGTAGCGGGCGGTCAGCAGCTGCGGGTAGCGTTCGAGCAGCAGGTCGCCCAGGAAGAAGGCGACTTCCTCCTCGATCAGGGCGTTGGTGCCGATCGCGTGGCTGGCGGCGAGCATCATGCCGTCGCTGTCCATCTCGATCTTCGGCCACATCAGGCCCGGGGTGTCGACCAGCACCGTGTGCTTGTCGAGGTAGAGCTTCTGCTGGGTCTTGGTCACGGCCGGCTCGTCGCCGACCTTCGCCACGCGCTTTTTCAGCAGGGCGTTCATCAGGGTCGACTTGCCCACGTTCGGGATGCCCATGATCATGATGCGCAGCGGCTTGGTCGGCACGCCGCGGTGCGGCGCCAGCGACAGCGCCAGCTGCGGGATGCGGGCGACGTCGGCCGGCTTCTTGGTCGTCATCGGGTAGGCGGTCACGCCTTCCTGGGCGTCGTAGAAGGCCTTCCAGGCGGCGGTGGCGACCGGGTCGGCCAGGTCGATCTTGTTCAGGATCTTGAGGCAGGGACGCTGGCGGAACTTGCGCATCTTCTCGACCAGGGGGTTGCGGCTCGCCTCCGGCAGGCGCGCGTCGAGCACCTCGATCACCAGATCGATGTTTTCCATCTGCTCCTCCGCCTGCTTCTTGGCGGAGTTCATGTGGCCCGGGAACCATTGTATCGACATGCTGTGCTTTCCAATTTCTTCTGACAAGGCGGCATTTTACGCTGGCCACCGCTGCGGCGTCCCGGCCACATGTCGCAATGTTTCCAATAGGAATGAAATTGGCTTGATCCGTTGCAATAACGAATCACTCAGGCTGGGCACCATGAGCTGACCGGCTGCCCCTGGCCGGATGAGGAGAACATCATGGAATTCGCCCGCAACGCGGAAATCTGGATTTTCGGCGCCTTCATCGTGCTGGGAGCGGCGGCCTGCCTCAGCGGCCCGGCCGAGCGCGCCGCGCCGGCGCCGAC